>JAIRKZ010000061.1 GCA_031259845.1 Tannerellaceae bacterium
ATCGTGATGATCTCGCTCTCCGACATCTCCAGGGGGCGGTTCCTGTGCCTTTTACCGTCGCCAGACTGGATTTGGATGTTTTTGAACTCAAGGTCAAATTCCTTGCAGAAATCGTCTGCAATGCAGAAAATTTCAGTAATTTTGTCTGGGCTAAGCATACTCATAATGTTTTGTTATTTGATTGGTTATCAGCTACAAATATAGCAAAAATAATGGATGCTTACCCCTCCTTTTTCGTTTTTCTTATCCCGAACTCAGGTTATTACAGGCCGTTAATCATCTCTATCAGTTCTCCGCTTACTTTCATCACCGTATTGATGTCTTGGCGTAACAGTTTCCGTTGGTAAGTGGCGATGAAATAAACAGGTAATCCCAGGGGGAGAAATATACCGATAAGCAGGCTTGCCTTCTTGTTGAGATGTGCGCCTAATTGTTTGTATCCGCCGATAATAGGGTAGTCCATTAATTTATTCAATACTAAATTCCGGTCCGAGTTCGACAATTTCTCTACAATGTCTTCCATGGCCAGCGTTAATTGTTCGGCGGCGGGGTCTTTTCCTCCCTCTTTCCAGTAGGTGAAATAATTAGTCCAGCGTTTTTGTTTGTTCAGGTAATCGCGGCAATCGGCGGTTAAATCAGTAAGGCGAGAAAGCAGGCTTTGATAATCAGGAGTGTAAATAATGACTTCTTTCCTCTCTACCTTTCGCGTAGAACGCCTGCCGATAAGATTCTTCAAGGCATTCAGATAGGTGTCGGCATTCAAAATAACAGAATCGTTCACCGCCTTATAAGTAAGGAAGATGCCCAAAGGGGCCAATACTGCCGAACTTAACCACATCCCCTGCCAGGCAAGCCAAACGCCGTCGCGCGCCATCTTGAAACCAATATTATTGATTACATAATAAAAAATAAACAGGATAACAGACAAGACAACCGGCATGCCCAGTCCTCCCTTCCTGATAATAGCGCCTAAGGGAGCCCCGATAAAGAAGAATACCAGGCAGGCAATGGAAACAGTAAATTTATTATGCCATTCGGTAAGGTGTCGCCTCACTTTTAACGACTCATCGCCGATAACGGCAGCCTTAAAGAAGTTGTCCGATTTTACATACTCCAGCGACGACTTCGTGCGCGTAAGCAGAGACACCCGGCTGCCGGCGGTTTCCGCCAGATACAGGCTGTCAAAATCCAGCGCCAGGGTGTCTGCCTGTAAAGTAGTTGTTTTACCTTCTTTCGTTCCTCTCAGTGGAGCGCCCGGAAACACTTTCTTATACGAAGCCATATATATGTTGTTCGCATTTACTTCCTTCATACTGTCGAGGCGCATTGACATCGAATCAATAGACGTTTGCAGATTTTCCAGGTTCTTGCCGATATAATTGCTCTGGAAGAAAGATTCGTCTGTCCGGGTAAAGTTTGCATCATACTCAATAAACAGTTCTTTGCTTTGAAAGGCTTCCCTCCTGTAAGGCACGGCCTGCGTATTCTGCATCGAACCGGATTGCGCCTTCAAGTTCAGGTTTTCAAACGATTCGCCGCTATATAAGGTTAATACAAGAAATAATTTATCCGACGACATTTTCAGCCGTCCCGAATCGGCCACAAACACACGCGCTTTATTAAAGCCCTCCGAGTAGTCGTATATCATTATATCTTTCAAAAGGCCATTCCTGTCGCTTTTGTCTTTTACATATACATTATAGTTGGTAATCCCGGAGAAGAAAACTCCTTCGGGAATATCCAATTCCGGCGATTTCTGGCGCATGGAGTAAAGTAATGAATAGAATTTAACCTGTACCACGGGCATAGCGTTGTTCTGGTAAAAAAAGGCGCCGATACAGACAATCCCGATGAAAATAATCAACGGCTTCATAATATTAATAAGTGAAACGCCAGCCGATTTCATGGCAAGCAACTCCAGGAGTTCGCCTAAATTACCAAACGTCATAAGGGAGGCCAGCAGAATGGCAAGCGGCAGCGCCATAGGCACCAGCATCAGGGCGGCATACAGGAACATTTCGCCCAATACCAGCATGTCAAGCCCCTTCCCCACCATATCATCTATGTACCTCCAGATAAACTGCATCAGTACAATAAACAAACAAATGCCAAAAGTCATGATGAACAACGGCAGGAATGTTTGCAGCATGAATGTATACAGTCGCTTAATTTTCAGCATTGCCTATTTCTATATATAGGGGCAAAAGTAGTGAAAAAATAGTTTTTTTTTCGTTATTCATGGAAAAAGTCAATATCCTGGATTTTGTTTCCAGTTAGTGTTCTCATTTAATACGCCTTGCGGAACAGGGAGGATACGGCGGCTCTTATCAAAATTGGCATTGGAGAAGCCCCGCTTGTGGAAGCCATACTCGCTCTCGAATGTTCCGAAACGTATCATATCGTTTCGACGCCAGTTTTCATCGAAGAACTCCCGTCCGCGCTCGTCGAGTAATTCCTGCAAGGAAGGAGCATGACCAAGCGAAGGAGCGTGTACATAGTTCCTTATCTGGTTGAACAGCGATTGAGGAGTGTCTCCGTTCGTGGCCGTAGCGCCGCGCAGGATGGCTTCAGCCTTAGTCAGGACGACGTCGGCAAAGCGAAAGATGGGAACATCGTTGCTCTGGTTGCGGGAGTATTGGGAATACTCGTTAACGTTGGGGTAGAACTTGATGGAACGGTAGCCCTGACGCCATCCGTCAGGGTCGGCTCCGGCATTGAGCTGTTCTTCGCCGCCGGCTACAAGCGTGATGCTTTTCGTAAATTCAAGTTGCCCGCCGTTGTATATATAAGGCTCTGTGGTGGCTTCGCCTGCCAGGTTGTGGACGAACACTTTTCCGCCGAGCACGGCAGCGTTACGCTCATCGCCTTCGAGGCTGAAAAGGCCGGCAAATTCAGGGTTCATGCCCATTATTCCGGCACAAGACTGCACCATTTTACCGCCATAATATCCGGTAGGAACGCCGTCGTCTATCCTGCGGAATGTGCGGTAACGCCCGTAGTACATTCCCTGTGCGTTCACGCGGTCGTAGGGCATGGCATAGATGAAATCGGCGATGTGCACACCGTTGTCGTACATAAACTTGGAGCGATAGGCATCGTTCAGATTGAAAATACCGCAACCGATGATTTCGTCGCAATATTTCACACAGTCGTTCAGCTTGCCGTTGGCTGTAGAGGCGGCATCGTAAGAGGCGATATCGCCGCAAGTGTAGACTCCCCAGTTGATGTAAAGCTTCACCAGCAGGGCCTCTGCCATCCATTTATTGGGCTTGCCGTATGTGGCGGCATTATTCTCTTTGGAGAGATAGGGCAAGCTTTCAAGCAGTTCCTTTTCGATAAACCCGGCTACCTCCTTGCGCGGGCTGCGTTCGATGGCTTCATCTTCGTTATACAGCTTGGCCAGGATGGGCGTATCGCCGTAGCTATCCATAAGGATAAAATGGTAGAACGCTCTCATAGCACGGGCCGAGGCAATGCAGGAAAGCGTCAGGTTGTCTGTATTTTCGCCCAGTTCGTCAATTACCTTATTGCATCTGGTGATGCCGCTCGACAGGTCTGCCCAGTAACCGGCAGGGGAGTCTTCGGCTTTGAAATTGTGTAATGTAGGGTTCACATTCTCTGCCCCGTCATAATAGTCTCCATTGAAACTAAGCCCTGCGGCCTCGTCGGACGAAAACGTCTGGACGCGGTTGTACTTGTTGCCCAGTGCATCGCGGAAGGCATAATATACATCTGCCATTTTCGCTTCGAGCGCCACTTCCGACTCGGCAGGGTATGCGGTGTACTTGGATTTTACATCCACCTCAAGGTTGGTACAACTTGCCGTCAGGATGGTAATAGCTGTGACAAGCGTTATTTTTATATCGTTGTTCATCATTTTATTTGTTGTTAAAAATTAACCTTCATTCCAAGCATAAATGTGCGGGTGTGCGGATAGTAATTGTCGCGCCATTGTATTCCCGGGGTAAGTCCGCCAAGCGATACTTCGGGGTCTGTGCCTTTATAGCCGGCGAGGGTAAAGACGTTGTTGCATGTGGCGTAAACCGAGAGGTTATTGACCCAATCGTTTATATGTCCGAAACTGTATGAGAGCGTAAGCGATGAAAGGCGCAGATAGCTTCCGTCTTCAAGGTATCTGTCGGAAGGATATTGAGCGTTCACGTCGCCGTATTTCTGGGCGG
>JAIRKZ010000074.1 GCA_031259845.1 Tannerellaceae bacterium
GTGTTTGAAACCTTTGATAAGTTTCTCGAAAGGGTTGATTTTTATCTTAAAAAATACGATCCAAACCATCTGAATCTCGGAATGCGTTTCGCAGATTGCTCCGACAAACTTATCGAAAAGATTGGCAAACGGTTTGATGTTTTCAGTATCAACTCATACAGTTTAATGCCATCGAAAGATTACATGGATCGTATCGACAAACTGGCCGGACGCCCAATTCTTATTGGTGAGTATCACTTTGGTACGCCCGATAGAGGTATGGCTGCAGGCATCGTGCAGGTAGCCAATCAGAAGGAACGCGGTAATGCCTTTCGTTACTACAACGAGCAAGGCTATTCGCATCCGTCGCTTATCGGAACACATTGGTTCCAGTGGATCGACCAGCCGAATACAGGTCGCGGAGACGGAGAAAACTATAACATAGGTTTTATCGATGTTACCGATCGTCCCTATCCCGATATGGTAGAAGCGATGAAGTTTACTTTTGGCAGACTGTATGATATTCATGCCGGCAAAACGTCCCCCTATGATATTAAGCCTTTAATTCAAAGCTATTAGAAACAGGAAGTATCCCGAAAACAATTTGCAAGACAATTATTTTTTTCCTTCTACCCTCAAATTTCGTATCAAAAAAGAATTTTCGGCGATTGCTGGAGGGTAGAAGGAAATTAGCAGAACACAGGTGTTAAAGCGGAATCAGCTATTTTGAATAAAAAACATATTCTTTTCCGGGTTCGGTTGGTATGTCGTATTCAATGGTTGGTTGTACGGACGGCGGATTTAAGACGGCCTTTCCGGAGATGAGCGGACGGGGGATTCCGGGCGTTTGAAAGAAGGGGTTCGGGTTGTCTCCTTCGGCTTCTTTTAAGGCGGCGCCTGTTGCCGAAACCAGCGGGGTTGCCGTGCGTATGCGCAGGTTGCCGCCTACAGACGACTTTACTTTCAATGTCCGGGCTATTCCGTTTTTCCACGTTATGTCTGTCTCGAATCCTCCCCTGGCCCGCAGGCCGCAGACTTCCCCTTTGTTCCATACATCGGGGAGGGCGGGCAGGATATGAACGGCGCCGTCATGGCTTTGCAGCAGCATCTCGGCTATCCCGGCCGTACACCCGAAATTGCCGTCTATCTGGAAAGGCGGATGGGCGTCGAACATATTGGGATACGTCCCCCCGCCCTGAAGGTCTGTCTGGTGATTATCCGTCAGCCTCAATTGTTCGGTGATGAGTTTATGCGCCCGGTTGCCGTCCATAAAGCGCGCCCACAGGCATACTTTCCAGCCCATAGACCAGCCGGTGGCAGGGTCGCCGCGGTAATTCAGCGAAGTCCGTGCGGCGTCGAACAGTTCGGGCGTGCGGTAAGGGGAAATCAGGCCTGCCGGGTAGACGCCATACAGGTGCGATACATGCCGGTGTTTATCTTCCGGGTCGTCCCAGTCGTACATCCATTCCTGCAATTGGCTGTACTGGCCTATTTGCATCGGGGGTAGCCGCCGGCGGGTTTGCCTGAGCGTGTCGGCAAAGGCGGCGTCGGTTTCCAGTACTTCCGTTGCGGTAATCAGGTTTGTAAATAATTCAAACAGCAGTTGGTTATCCATGGTTACCCCTGCGGCGTTCGTTGTCCCGGTTTCTTTGTTGAAAGGGTTTTCCGGCGAACAGGAAGGGGATACCACCAGCCAATGGTTTTCCGGTTCTTCTATCAGGAAGTCGAGGAAAAACTGCGCCGCTCCTTTCATCACCGGATATACCTCAGCCAGGTATGCCTTATCTCCCGAATACATATAATGTTCCCACAAGTGCCGGCTAACCCAGGCGCCTCCCGACGGCCACATACCCGAACCGGCAAAGTCTATCGCCCCGGTGGTACGCCATATATCCGTATTATGGTGCAATACCCATCCGCCTGCGCCGTACATTACGCGGGCCGTATGTGCTCCCGTTTCGGCAACCTCTTTGGCCATTTGGATAAACGGCTGGTGCAGTTCCGGCAGATTCGTTATTTCCGCCGGCCAGTAATTCATCTCTGCATTGATGTTTGTGGTGTATTTACTATCCCAGGGAGCTTCCATCAGGTTGTTCCATATTCCCTGCAGGTTTGCCGGTTGATTGCCCGGCTGCGAACAGGAGATGAGCAAATAGCGCCCGAATTGGAAATACAGGGCGGCCAGATGAGGGTCTTTAGCGTTTGCAAACTCAAGGATACGTACGTCGGTAGGTTTGCCGGCGGCTTCGGTTACTCCCAGGTCTAACTTTACGCGGTCGAAATATTGGCGGTAACAGGCGGTATGGGCGGCCTTCAATGTTTTGTAATCTTTCTGCAAGGCCTGCCGCATATATTCGCTGGCCCGTTTGTCCGGGTCGGCGCCTAGGTCGTGATAGTTTACAAAATTAGTCGCCATCGAGATATAGATGGTTACTGCGTCGGCGCCTTCTACGGCGAGGCGTTCGCCGTCGGCAATCAACCGTCCTTTTTCGGGAACTACTTTTGCCTGCGTTCCGAATCTCACGCTCCCTTCCAGTCCTTCCTGGCTACCGGATACGCCTTGTAAGATAAGGCAATCTCCTTCAACGGACGTCCGGCTTTTTTGCGGGCTTGTAAACCAGGCTGAAAAATTGATTTTCCCTTTCTTGGAGGCCGTAATCTTCACGATTAGTACCTGATCGGGAAAAGAAGCAAATACTTCTCTCACAAATTCTACCCCGTCTACCGTATAACGTGTGGTTGTTATCGCTTCCGAGAGGTCGAGCTCCCGGTAATAAGAGGCAGGGTTTTCATGTCCCGGAAATAAGATATTCAGGTCGCCAACGGGTTGATACGACATGCCGTGGTTCGTTTTACTGATTACCTTTGCCGTTGCCATCGTTTCGGCTTCCCTGTATTTCCCTTCAAAAATCAACCGGCGGATTTCAGGGAGGGCTGCCAACGCCTCTGGATTGGCATTGTCGTTGGGTTGTCCGGCCCACAGGGTTTCCTCATTTAACTGTAGCTGTTCCTGTAGCGGGTTTCCAAACACCATAGCCCCTATACGGCCGTTGCCCACGGGCAGGGCTTCCACCCATTGTCCGGCAGGCGCCGTATACCATAACTTCCATAGCGAATCCTGTTTATCCGCCTGGCTGCACGAACAAACAATGAACATCCAGCACAGGACGGTTATCATCTTCTTCATTCCGGCAAATTATAAGGTTGTTATTTTCACTGAACCAATCAGGCCGGACGGCTGTCTTTCGGAAGTTGTCCGCCATGGATTATTCCTGCTGTCCACCTTTCGTTTTTCCTTTGGCAGAAACTGATCGCCTATCAAACGGTTAGCCCATGTGTTCACTACTTCCACTTCGATGGAGTTGGGTTGCCCATCTTTCACAAACTTCGTAATGTCTACACGATACGGAGGCGTCCACGTGCCGCCTGCATACACTCCGTTAATCTTTACTTTGGCCATGTGCCTCACCTTGTCGAACTCCACAAAAAACTGTTTATTACCGTCGATAACGGCGGGAAAGTCAAATGTCCGGGTATAGAAAGCCGTGCCGGAATAGTAACGGATACGTTCGTCGTCGCTTTGCGACCAGTCTTCCGGCTTGCCGAACGCCACAGGTTCTGCCGGTCCGCGATACACTTCATCGGAATCGAACGTAACCGTCCATGAGGCGGATATATCAATTAGTTCTTCAGTCTGTGGAAAATTTGCCGTTAAATCAAAACTTTCCGGTTTTCCTTTTTTATGGAAGACGATGAACGCACTTTCGTTTCCTTCCAGTTGCAGCGGAACGGCCGTTACGCCTTCGCGCTGTTCGTAAGCCGGCAATTTGCGTATTTCGCCGGTGACGGGGTTCCACCATTCGGGCTGCTTGCCGCTTACACGGAACTCAGGCGTAATGTTTGTCGCTTCATTTTTCAAATTAGCGATGAAGTAAATCTCCTTATCGCCGTCTGTACGGTGTGCGTAAACGAAATTGTCGGAATCGCCGTCAGACGCCGTACGCTGGTAGGTTCCTGCCGGTTTCTTGCTATCGAGGCCGGGTACATGGCAATCGGGCTTCACGCCAATCAGGGTTAATGCTTCGGCCAATGTTATATGATTAAGCGCCAAACCTTTCCCGTATTTGTTTTGTTTGGCGGAAGCATCGCTCCATATCTTGGCGGCTAACTCCTGCACTTGTTTGTCCGCTTCGGGGTATCCCTGCAAACTCGGCGAACGCTTGGGAGCCGGGCCAAGCACAACGGCGCCCCCGGCCACTAATTGTTCTATTTTCTGCAACAGTTCGGGGCGCATGGTTTCCAGCGGAGGCAATACCAATATCTTGTAGGCCGTTCCGTGCGGCAACGTCAGCGTTCCGTCCTTCACCTGCATGTCGTTCAGGATGACGTCGTAATTCACGTAATCGAACTGGTAGCCCTGCGGCAATTCGGGAATAGTTATCCCGTCTTTCTCCAAGCTCTTGTTCAACCCGAAAGGCCCGCTGTTTACCGGTACGTCTTCTCCTATGAAATAAGCGATATCCGCCTGGTTCAACCCCTGCTGGAGCATCAGCCCGCAACGTTTGAGGTAGGTAACGAACTGGTCAATTTGGGAGAACCAGGTATTCTTACGGTTAAATTCGATGCCGAACCACGCATCAATACCCGGGGCAATCGTATCGTAAGGCTGTTGGATATACACATGGAGGTTACAACTGTTCATACCCGCGGCAAAGGCCCTGTCGCCAAACGGTTTCAACGAATGTGGATGGTGTTTGAAACCCCAGCCTCCGGTAAAGGATTCTGCATACACTTGCTTCTTGTTGTAAATATGGGCTGTGGATGAAGCTACCCTGACGTAACGGTCGTCTAAACTGCCTGTCCAGAACTCGCCTCCCACCTTGTCTGTATACTTGCCGAAGTACAGGAACTCGCCGGGGAACCCCCAGTCGCCATAGTCTTCCATCCATGAACTCAGGCCGTTCTTATGATACGATTCATTCAGTCCGGGCACAAAAACTTCGGCCATCAGGTCGGCTGCCAGGCGCCGGGCATCCCACAGGTAACGATCCGTCATATCGGGCGAACCTACCACATGTCCCGCATGCACCGGCATAAACGGCATAGGGTCATAGCCATAACGGGCTTTCATCTTTTCGTTGAAATCATCCGTAAAAAGCGTTCCGCCCTTTTCCCAACTGTCTGCTACCACAATCTTGAACGTTGGCCTGTCTTCCGCCGGTATCTTGCGCAGAACTTCTCCGATGAAGTGGTCGAAATGGTAGGGTATATGCTGAGCGCTCAGCTTATCCAATTCAAATCCCTGATCGTCGGCTTTAGACGGCGAGTTGAGTACTTCGTGCGGAACCATTCCCGTACGGAGCACAAGCCATTCGCCTTCGGGCGCATCCCAAACCAGCGTCCCGTCTGCCGACATTTTATCTGTTATATCAATCACCTGACCGGTTGACGGCAATCCTTCGCCGACGGTAACATCCGCCTGCTGAGGCCATTTGTATTCCGTCCATGCAGGGTTACATCCGGCCATACGCGCCAGCAGCTTCTCTGCATAAGATTCGAGGGCGATCGTAGGGAAGAGTGAAATCTTACCTAATGCCGACGGCTCATTTATATTATATAATGTAAGGCGGTATTCGTCAGACGTTGTATTGGCAAAGACCGATACGATAGGAGAATACGGAGCAAAGCCGATGGCCGGCATCGGGTTGTCGCTCTTAACAGGGAAAGTATCCACCCTGACAAATGCCCCGTTTACTTTTGCTTCCAGGCTGGCAGTGGCATTAACGCGCCCGGCGGGATAGATAAAAATACTGCGGGCGTTACGGGGCTGAGGCAGCTTGTACGAAATGGTGTATTTCGTTCCTGCGGGAATTGCATGTTGCTGATAAATCGGAGACTTCGGGTTTGTTTTGGCGAGCGAACTTGCCGGTTGGCCTGCCGGCGCAATATTTTGTCCCGGCGCTTCCAGCACAGCCTTACCTACGGAACTTGTCACGCCCGGCGCTTCCAGCAAATCTTCGCGGTAATCCTTCGGAACGGGGAAAGCAATCACTTTCACATCCTGGAAATGCGGAGAAGGCTTGCCTTCGTTATCAACAAAAACACCGCTCCAGTCTTTCATGTGCGAAGCTGCGGGCGGAACGGGCAAAACAACCTTCACCGGCCTCGGCCCCGAAACGCGGGTTTCAGACGATGCGATATAACGCATGGACTGGTCGGGCTTGATCCACGGGCCTCCCGTCATACTCCAACCCGGGCAGTTAAACATACCGATCTCTATACCCAGTTCGCCGGCTGTCTTAAACATGGTGTGGATTACATCCCACCATTCGTCGCTAAATATCCGGGCCGGCCCGTAAGCATACCCCTGGTCGCCGATGTTACCGACAAAAGCGCTGTTGATGCCTGCTTTTTTCATCGCCTGCAAATCTTTTACCACACCCTCTTTGGAAATATGGTCGTCAATCCAATACCAGTAACACCCCGTCTGGATTGTTTCGGGGGGCGTAATGAATTGGGCTTTCAGCGGCTCCTGTTCTCCGCTTTCCTCACAACTTGCCGCCAGCAGCATAATCGCCGCCAGGCAAACTAACTTTAAACAAAAAAAAGAATATTTCATAATGTACATAATTTGGTTTTTACTTTTATTCCCCTTTTAAAAGGATGGTTGTTTTTAAACGTATGTCTGCCGAAGAACCGCCTATCATAAGTTCAAACTCGCCAGGTTCGGTTACCCGTTTCATTTCCCTGTTTATAAGAGAAAAATGTTCGGGTTGCAACATGATTTCCACTCTCTTCTGTTCGCCCGGTTCCAGGTACAGGCGGGAGAAACCTTTCAGTTCCATAACCGGGGTAGTTACACTGCTTACCTTGTCGCGCACATACAGTTGTACAATTTCCGTTCCTCCTTTGCCGCCGCTGTTGCGTACGTCGAGCGATACGGTTACGGGCGTATGTATGTCTGCATTACCCGGCGTGACGGAGAGGCCTGAATAGTCAAACTGCGTATAGCTTAAACCGTGCCCAAATGCATACAGGGGATTCGGACTTCCATCAATGGAAGCTCGTGAGGCCGATGGTTTACGCGAATAATAAACCGGCAGTTGACCCATTGATTTGGGAAAACTCATCGTCAGTTTCCCTGAAGGATTATAATCGCCAAACAGAACATCCAGGATGGCGTCTCCTCCTGCTTCGCCCGGGAACCACGCTTCTACAATAGCTTGTGAAGCTTCGTCAACTTCGTTCAGTATCAAAGGCCGTCCGTTCAGCAGGATTGTAGTAACCGGCTTACCGGAAGCGGCCGCGGCTTTTAGCATATCGATATCCAACGTATGCAGATGCAAATCCTGGCGGTCTTTGGCTTCGCCTACTTCATCGGCGCTTTCTCCTGCAACCACCCATACCAGGTCTGCTTTTGCCGCCGCTTCGGTAATACGGCGGTTCACCTCTTCGTTTGACCGCCCGCCCGTATACCTCCATTTGATACGTTGCCCTGCAAAATCATTCACTTTACCGTATTCGGAAATAACAGGGATTTCGCGCCCTTTTTCAAGATACACCTCCGCTGTGGTCGTTATCTCCGTACATTCGTCGCTCCAATTGTCTATTAACAGTTTACCGTCTATATAAAGGCGTCCGTAGTTGTTGGCTATCAGGCTGATTTCATAAAAGCCGCTCGTGGTAACATGAATCGTACCGCTGAACCTGGCGGAAAACGGTTCGATATTAACTCCCGGCGCAGGGCTAAGGTTATGCCAGTAATGCGACAAGCCCTGTTCTACGGTGGCGTATATCGCTTTACCCGAACAATCCGGGCTGTTGAAATATTCCACATCCAGCCCTTCGCCGTTGCCTTTCGCCCGTTTAAAAGCAGAAGACGGGATATCTG
Organism: Tannerellaceae bacterium; assembly: GCA_031259845.1. Classification (GTDB taxonomy): domain Bacteria; phylum Bacteroidota; class Bacteroidia; order Bacteroidales; family Tannerellaceae; genus DFXE01. The sequence continues at coordinate 7,871 of JAIRKZ010000074.1, forward strand.
TAAAGTTGGAAGATATGTCGCCGTTCACCCAGTCGATTATCACGTTTTTCCCAAACCGTTTATGCAAGGCCTCGATGATTGTCGTCCCGCGCGCTCCCCGCGGCGAATAACCGCCCAGTAAAGAAACGCCGGCAAGGCGGCCTACTACTGCTATACGTTTGGCGTCTTTTCGGGCCGGCAGGGTTTGATGGTCGTTCTTGAGCAATACAATGGAAGAACGCGCGGCTTCATAAGCCAGTTTCTGATGTTCCGCCGTATGTAAAGTTTTGGCTACAAGCGTAGTATCGGTATACGGATTGTCAAACAATCCCAGTTCAAATTTCATACGTAAAATTTCACCTGTCACGCTGTCGAGCACAGACGGGGGTATCTTCCCGTTTTTTACGCCGTTGATAATTCCCGATGCGTATTTTTCATGCGTAAAATCGTAAAATTGCATATTTACGCCTGCGTTAACGGAAGAGGCAATCGCGTCTTCTTCCGTTGCCGCCGTATTATGTTTGTTATATTGTAGCGCTATGGCGCCCAGGTCTGAGATTACAAAACCCTGAAATCCCCATTCCTTGCGTAATACGTCGCCAAGCAACCATTTGTTTCCAGCTACAGGGATGCCGTCTATCTCATGGTATGCCGCCATAACCCCGTGGGCGTTGGCTTCTCTGACGGCTTTTTCGAAAACGTATAAATGTGTTGAGCGCATTTCCCGCTCCCCGATATAAACGGGGCTAAGGTTACTTCCGTTTTCAGGAATGCCGTGTACACCGAAATGTTTAGGTTCGGCAATTACTGTGCCGGGGTCTTTAAGGGAATGGCCTTGCATGCCTTTGATCATATTTACTCCCATGCGGGACGAAAGATATGTATCTTCTCCAAACGTTTCTTCCACCCTTCCCCAACGCGGTTCGCGCGCCAGATCAAGATTAGGGCCGAGAATAAGATGTATGCCGTGTGCACGCGCTTCCGCGGCAATCACCTGCCCTATTTTACGGATGAGCAGGGTATCCCATGTACATGAATTGCCCAGCGGAATGGGGAATGTAGTTGCGCCTGCACCCTGGTAACCATGTAGCCCTTCCTCAATCATAATGGGCGGAATGCCAAGGCGCGATCGCTCTTTTACATAGCGCTGAATGTCGTTGCACACAGCGGACGAGACAGGATATAGGTCATGGATAGCTCCGAAGGTATTGGTTTTCATCCGCCTCTCCATTTTATCCATCGCTAATTCGCCGGCGGATTCAAGGATCGACCCGGCATCGAGCATATCAAGTTGTGCGGCTTTTTCTTCGAGCGTCATCCGTTTCAGCAAATCGCTGACCCGTTGCTCTACCTGTGCGGACCCTGTGAACAGGCAACCGCTGCAAATCAGTATTGTAAAAATAGTTCTTTTCATTCTATCCATGTTTCCCATTTCTTTTTTAACAGATGATAAAAATAAATACTGTCTCAAAACTTTGTTTTTTTCAATTTTTTCAGTCACATTTCTTGCAACTATATTATATTCAGGATAATAAGCGTGACTGAGCGTGTGACGGAATGGTGACGGAAGATGAACTACTACGTAGTAGTTTATACTACGGGGGTTGATAATCAGGAAAAGGAGGCAATCGCCATCGTTCCGTCACCTTCCCTCACACGCTCAGTCACACATATCATACTGAATACAAATGTTTTATGAAGGATGTGACTGAAAAACGGAAAAAATAAAGTTTTTGTAGAGAGTTGTTCCCTACTTTTCAATCTACTCCCTCAAAAAAAAGATTGCGATGTCTTCACCAAATCATTACGATGCCTTCAGTAAACCATTATAATGCTTTGGTAAAGGCATCATAATGGTTTGGTGAAGACATTATAATGGTTTACTCAACGCATTATAATGTCTTTTTTGCTTGACTAAAAGTTAATTATTACCACGTGGGCCCGTCATGCCAATCGGCTTTTGCCCAGAACAGCACTTCCGAATAGTTATCGTGCGGAGCAGCTTCCGTTGGGAAGTTCTGGTTATAATTGCGCTCGCTATCCACATACCGCAAACGGTTGTAAGGATACGGAGCCACGGCCGAACTTCCGTGATCTTTGTTGTAGCTCATGCGGGGATAGCCTGTACGACGCAGGTCAGACCATTGTTCGCCGCAATTGAGATATCCGTGAGCCACCCATTTTTGGTCTAATATAGCTTCAAGGGCACCTCCGCCGTAAGAAGAACCGTCGAGCCGGGTATTCCAGCGCGCTTCGGCAAAAGTATCAATCCAGCCGTCGTTATACACGCTTTCGCTGGGATCGATGTTGGTGCGCTGCTGAACGCCGTTCAGGTAGTCGCTGTCGGCATTGTCTGCTTCCGTGCGCGAACGTGTGTTATGATACTTGAACATGAATTTGACAGATTGCCGGATACCTTCCTTGAAAGAAGCCTTAGCGTCGCCGCTCACCCAGCCACGCTGTATGGCTTCGGCCTTGATGAAGTGTGTTTCATAAGCGGAAAAACATTGGTGATCCCAGTTCTGGTTTCCGAAAAAGAAACCAAACCTGCGGACACGTGAATAGTAACCGCGTGTGGTGCGGTTAAAGAACTTCGTCTGATATGTGTCATAGTCCGATGTAGCGCAAGATCCGCGGTAAACCGTTGCGACAGCATGTGTTCCCGGTATCTCTTCAGCCGCCGTTGCAACAGGCTGTTCGCCGTTCTTGGTTGCCAGGCAGAACATCAAAGGCAGACGCGGGTCGTCTTGTCCTTCCACCCATACGCCGCCGTCGCCGGCCTTTTGCATGCGCTTGATGAGTTCGGTGGATGCGACTTGCAGGTTATGCCAATCAAAACCGGAACCGCCTTCAATGTTCAACGGGCCATCTGTCTGACGGGTGATGTCGATATTCTGGTCGTTGTTTTCCACAATAGGATACGCAGAAGGATTGCCCAGGATTTCTTTAATTATTTCTTGGCCTTTAGAGGCCAACGGTCCGTTTGTGGAAATACGCAAAGCACCGCGTAAACGGAGTGAGTTAGCAAACCTTTGCCAAGCCAGCATATCGCCGTTGTTAACAAAATCTTGTCCGGAGAACGCGGAGGGTTTGGGTATGCTGGCAAACTTGTTCGCGATTTCTCCCAGTCTATCCAGGACTGTTGTCCACAGTGCCTGGTCGTCGTCAAAGTGAGGGCTTGCATACGCGATATCGCCGGTCAGGGCCACTTGTCCGATTTCTGCAAACGGAATGGGGCCGTAGTTACTCAGCAAGAAAATCATCACTCCGTAGAGGTGGGTTTCGGCAGCCAACAAATAGCCTTCATTCGCGGCTTTTTCGCCCTCGGGAAGCTCTTCATACAACTGCTGCATTTTACGGAGATTCGTAACCATATGCGGGTATTCATTATATGGCGCTCCATAATCACCGTATCCCTCATCTTTGTAATAAACTTCGTCTTCCAACGTGAAACCGAGAGAATTGGCCTGTTTCCCGAGCACCTGAGGTTCGTAACCGAAATACCGGCCATACGTAGAGCAATAGAAGTCGTTGGCATAAATCATAGTGCCCGGCATCAGTTTATCGAGCGTAACCGACGCGGCTTTGCCCGGGTCTGCATACTTTTCATCATAGGAATCTTCGCTACAATTGCTGAATGTAAACACGCACGCAGTGAGCAACAATATTGAAATTATTTTTTTCATATTCTTCTTAAATTTAAATACTAAACATACTATGAATTAGAATGATGCGCGCAATGCAACGCCGATTGTACGGGTAGGAGCGGCAGAAGCTCCGATGGTCAGCTGATCCTTCCAGTTGGTACTGTTGCTGGTTTCCGGATCGTAGTTAGGAATCGACTTGTAAATATAAAACAGATTCCTTCCATAAACCGATAGGGTGAGATTCTTCAATGCGGCATGACGGATCAGGTCCTTCTTGAAGGTGTATGACAACGACACTTCGCGCACTTTCCACCAAGTGTTTTCGGAAAGGGCAAGTGTCCTGTTGGGCTTTCCTCCGTTACCCCAGTCATATGTTTGCCTAATATAATCTTCATACGCGATGACCTTTTTGTTTTCTGTCCATCCGCCTTTTCCGTCGGAAACCACACCGTCGAGAATAATACCGGTTTGCCTTTTCAATCCGTTCCCATACGTATATTCATAAAATCCATCGCCTTCACGGTTTTCCGTATCAGGGTTTACTCCGCAAGTCATGGTGTACTGATAAGGTTCGTTGAAGATGTAACCGCCGATGCGGAAGTCGGTCATGACATCAAACGTGAAGTTCTTGTACGACACGCTCGTACCCAGACCGCCGATAGCATCCGGCATGGCGTTTCCTGCGATTTGCCGATCCTGAGTCATCTCGTAGTTACCTTCGGCATTCACAATTTTACGCCCTTTGTATGTACCATCTTCTACTACCTGGTTGAGATAGGTCACATAGTCGCCCATGGGACGTCCCACTGTCGAATAATTTAGACCGATACCACCGGCGAAATAACCTGTTTCGATGAAATTGACGCCTTCTATCAGTTTGCTGATTTTATTGCGGTTGAAACTGGTATTGGCACGCACTTCCCATTTGAGATCTTTGGTGTCGATAATAGCGCCGTTCAGAGAAAGTTCAATCCCTTTATTTTCCATCGTACCGGAATTTACCCATATCGAATTGCTACCGCTGCTGGTGGCGAGGCTTGCTTTGAGCAGCATGTCGGTAATTCGGCGGTCGTAATACGAAATTTCCAATTCGGCGCGGTTGTTGAAGAACTTGCTTTCCAAACCGATTTCAAACTCTTTGGTTGTTTCGGGCTTCAATTTTTCATTTCCCAGATCGTTGGGTATCTGATTGTAACTCCAGCCGGGAGCGGAACCTACCGTGTAAGCCATGTTTGCGGCGTATGCTTCGGGCGCATTCCCTACAATACCGTAAGCGAGGCGTAGTTTGCCGAAATTATACCACGAAGGAAGTTCGAATGCGTCGGTGAACAGGAAACTGGCGCTTGCCGACGGATAGAAATAATTGCGGGTATCTTTAGGCAATGTAGATGATTTTTCCTGGCGGCCGGTAACGTCGAGATACAGGAAATCACCGTAGGAAACGCCGATGGCGCCTACCCAGGCGGTCTTCAGCAATTCCAGCCTTTTCTCGGTCTGATCGTTGATGCCTATCGTTTTATACGAATTGTTTATCATATACAAACCTTCGATAGAAAGACCTCCGTTCGTACCCAGATACAATGAATTCATTTTTTCAGCTCGGCCTTGCCAGCCTGCGTTTGCCGTCAGTCCCCACTTGTCGTTCAGTTTTTTGTCGAACAGCAGCATAACGTCGCCGTAGTTCACCTGGTAGTACTTGGTCATGGTAGTATATCCGCCGGAACTTTCGCTCGTGCTTGCGGCAGAGGGATATTCAGGGTGATTTTCGCCTTTGATTTTGGATGCAGTATAGTCTGTCGCTACACGGCCTCTTGCCGTCAACCACGGCGTGATCTTCCACTGGGGTGCTACGCTTGCCAGCAAACGCTGTTCCAGTTCGTCGCTGGTGTTTTCGTAGATATCCCATAAGGTTTGCCGGACGCCGTGCACGAAACTGTCAGAACCGTATTGAAACGCTTCGCCGGGCGTTGGTCCTACCCCGCGGTCGTTGTTCTTATAGCCCAAGCTTGTCTTGTATCTTTGCTTCATCATCGGAATATCGAGGAATGAAGCGAACATATTACTCCACGAATTGTACAGGCCGATGGAAGCCCGCGAGCGATTTACGAAGTGCTGCGAAATATAATTACCGGTATAATCCAACGACAGCTTGTCATTGAATTTCAGGTTGCCTACCACGTTATAGTTATGCTTCTGATAATCGCTTGATAGCGCATTCGGCACTTCATCCACATACGTATATGAGAAGCGGGTCGTAGCATTATCGCTGCCCTGATTAATGGCTATATTATAGATTTGGTTCGAACCTGTACGAAACATCTCGTTCCACGGCTGCGTTGTGATGGCGGAATACGGACGAGTGCTTCCGTCAACATAACCAACTTCGCGGCCGTCGTAAGGAGCGCCCCACTGATAGTTATGATAGTCTGGATAGAGCTTGCCTGTTGTGGCGTCCTTAAACATACCGTTGTTGGCAATCTGTTCCTGCGTCCATGTATTATACCCTTGGCCGGGGCCGTACTTCGTCTGGATAGCGGGTACATAAGCCACCATGTTGGCCTCAACCGACGCATTGACGTCAACCGTTACCCCGGTGCCTTTTGCCTTCTTGCTGGTAATAACGATGGCGCCGTTAGCAGCTTCCGAACCGTAAAGGGCGGTAGCGGCTGCGCCTTTCAGGATGGTCAGTTGATCGATGTCTTCGGGATTGATATCCATCAAACCGTTTGAACGGATACGGTCGCCCGAACCGAGCGAGGCATAGTCGGTGGTATTGTTGTCACCTATCGTTCTTGAATTACCATTACGGATGGGCACCCCGTTGAGAATTACCAGCGGCTGCGTGTTACCATTGATAGACGATAGACCGCGTACACTAATAGATACACCGCCGGCAGCTCCACCCTGCGTGCTCTGGACGCGAACGCCGGAGGCTTTACCGTATAAGGCTGCGGTAACGTTCGCCGAACCGCTTTTCACAAGATCGCTGGCGCTGATAACGGTTGCGGCATAACCCAGTTTTTTAGCGTCTTTCGTTATACCCAGTGCCGTTACAACCACTTCGCCTAATTCTTCCGCGTCGTCTACCATTGTAATATCAAATCTTGTTTGATTTCCAACGGTAACCGTTTGCGCTTTAAAACCGACATAAGAAAATCTTAATGTCGCCTGAGCCCTGACATTGATGCTGAAGGCTCCGTTGGCGTCTGTTATTGTACCGTTGGACGTCCCTGTTTCCAACACAGCAACCCCAACGAGGGGTTCGCCTCCCGGATCGACAACCTTACCGGTCACTTTTATTCCGCCTTGCGCATAAGCATACGCAAAACCTGAAAAGAGCATACATCCGATCACCAACAACCGGAGTAAAGCAGGAAATAATAACTTTTTTTGGTTTTTCATTGATTGTTAAATTTAATAATTAATAATTAATAATTTGTATACATATCTCCGGCAGACGTATTACCGGAGGGATTTTTTCAGATTTTTATTCCACCACATAATTCCATCCTGTTTTAGCATAAAATTCCACTACGTTATCTTCCTTGCAGGAAGTCTCAATCGCTTTTCCACCTCTATATACCCTGACGGGTTTTTTAGCCCGAATCCGGCAGGGAGCATCCTGCGTTGGGCGGATGACCGCTTTATTCAATTGCCCGTCTTTCCATGACAGGTCAACTCCAAATCCCCCTCTCGCCCGTAATCCTTCAATAGCGCCGGTGGGCCATTGAGCCGGTAGAGCGGGCAGGAGTGAAATTTCCCCGCTATGGCTTTGCATCAATAGTTCCGTTATGCCGGCCGTGATTCCCTGAATAGCCTGGTTTCCTTCAAATGAAGGCGTTACATCGCTGTCTTCGGGACTTGGGTGGATACTTATGTCGGTCAGCATCGTATGAAGGATGTTATAAGCTGCTTCCGGTTCTTCAAGGCGTGCATGCAGGTTGATTTTCCATGCGCCCGACCATCCTCTGTTAATATCGCCCCGCCTTTTCAACGTCACTTTTACGGCTTCCGCCAGTTCGGGAGAACTCCGTAAGGTGACGTCGTCGTCCGGGTAAGCGGCAAAAAGATGCGACAGATGGCGATGCATCACATCCCATTCGGTAAAATCGTACACCCATTCCTGTAATTGCCCGAAACGTCCGATCCGGTGCGGCGGCATTTGTTGTATCACAGTTGACATCCGGCTGCTCATTTCCGGATCGGTTTGCAATATCTCCGACGCTTCGATACAATTACGAAGCAGGTTACGTATTAACTGGTTGTCGCAGGATGAGCCGAACGAAATGGCAACAATGCGCCCCTGTTCGTCTTTGAAATGATTCTCGGGAGAAGACGCCGGGCAAGTGACCATATAACCCGTTACCGGATCGGTTACCATAAAATCGAGGCAAAACAGGGCGGCGCCTTTCATCAAAGGGTATATTCTCCGCAGATAGTCCGGATTCGGCCCGTAAAGGTAATGATCATACAGTTGTTGCATCAGCCATACGCCTCCCATAGGCCAGGTGGCGTATACCGGTTCGCCATCCGTGGGAGCCGTATTAAACCATACATCCGTTCCATGATGCGCGCACCATCCCCGGCAGTTATATAATTCTTTCGCCGTACGTTCGCCCGCCTGCGCCAACTGCTCTGCAAAAAGCAGCAGCGATTCGTTGATTTGTGGAAGGTTCGTGCTTTCCACCGGCCAGTAACATTCCTGCAGATTGATATTCAGCGTCCAGCGTCCTTGCCAGCGCCCTTCCAGGTCATTCAGCCACATATTATGATTATTGAAAGCCAGCGTACCTTCGCGCGCTGCCGCCAACAACAGGTAACGGCCATATTGAAAATAGCGCGCTTCGTAAGCCGGGTCAACAGCCCCGTTGCGGATGCTTTGTAATACTTCTGTGGTAGTCATGCGGGGATCGGGCTCTTTTCCCAAGTTGATACGGCAGGCGGCAAACAAAGGGCAATAATCGTCCAGATGCCTTTTCAATAACTCTTTATATGTATGCCGGGAGGCGGCGGACATATAGTCATAACAACGTTTCTTTTCGTCTCCCGAAACATTATTCCAAGCCATCCAGTTGGTTGCTCCCGAAAGGATAAGCGTTACCGCATCAGCCTCTTTTATGACGAGTTTATCATGATCTGCCGCCATACTTCCTCCTTCGGGAACGATTTTGAGCCTCGAACTCCATCTCATTTCTGGGGGAAGTATGCGATAACGGTATTCATTTCCCGGATCGGAAATGACCGTTCCTTCCATAATGATTTCATCGTTCTCTATACGTACCGTAGCGCTTGGTTGCAAACTTGTAAGCCACCCCGATACGTTTATTTTCTTTTTATGATCGGCCGTCAACCGCACCACGATTACCTGGTCGGGATAACTGGCAAAGACCTCCCGGTTATACTTCACGCCATCCAGGAAGTAATTTACATTGACGACAGCGCTATCCATGCTCAGGCTACGGCGATACTGCGAAGCCTGTTGCAACTCGTGCCCTTCCATCCGGAAATTCAGGCGTCCCATCGGTTGGTAGCGCTGTACGGCTACCGGGTCGCTACCCAGTTTGCGGGATTCTTCATAAGCTCCCAACCAATCACGGGCAAAGGCATACGCCCGTATTTTTTCCAGCGCTTCAGGCCCTCCCGGATTATTAGGGTTGTAAGGTCCGCCCGTCCATAGCGTTTCGTCATTGAAAGCAATTACTTCATGACCCACCGAACCGGGTATCATTGCCCCAAACCGGCCCGTACCGACAGGCAGGCCTTCCCAGTATTTGGTTGCCGGCGCATCGTACCGCCAATTCATCAACACTTGATTGGCTGTCACTTCCTTTCCTTCCGAACATGAATGGAAGAACGGAATACATGCCGATAAGGCGAAAGCGACGAATAACTCCTTCATATCTGTTTTTTATTTCGTTATAAATCCGGCATTTACCCAATTACCATAATCCAGTATATTACGGCTTCCCGCATCCATACAAACCATATTCAGCCGGCGGCTCCCGTCCGGTATTTCAATATCAAAACGCCAGGGTTCCTGTGTGATACGCATCACCGGACTTTCCGCCATCATGACGCCGTCAATAAAAAGACGGAAGACCACACTGCTATGCATGGCTAAAAACATGCCGCCCGTCCTGTCAAGCAGGTTCTCATCGACGCCTGCCTGGGCTACAAATCGTTTGTATTCAGGTTTTATCTCATATTGTACGGATGAAGGAGCGCGAAACCCCAGCCCTTGTCCGTACGCTTTACCGCGAATACGCAATGTTTTTCCTTCGTATGATTTGTCCGGTACAGGATACCAAAGGCTTTCTTTGACATTTCCGGTATAATCGTTCGGGATATATTCCAACTCATTCAGGCAGACGTCAGGAAGCGGCGGTAGCGTGGGGTTCATTTTTACATAATAAGCGTAAGCCGGTAAGCTGATTTGCCGTCCCTTCCGGAATGCGGCAGCACGTACCGTCATTGTCTCCGTTACCTGAATGGGATTCGTGTACAATGCCGAAAGCATGGCAGGTTCGCTCCCATCTGTCGTATACCGTATCTCGGCGCCTTCCATCCAGGGAGCCGTCAGGGTTACCGCCGTCGGCTCTTCCATAAGATAAGGCCGGTCGGGTTTTCCCCACGGCGTAAACCGTACATAATCAACCGGACTGTCTGAATTTATCAGTCCTGCCTTTTTAAACTCTTCGCCTACATTAATGTTCGGGATACCGGCTTGCTGCAAATTCTCATTAATTTCTGTAGTACCCCTCTCCGGCGTATACCCTTTATCGGGCTGGTATATTGTGATTGCATCGTTCAGGTCGCGCGCCAATATGCAATTGAAGCCGGCACGCCATAAGTCTGAAATAGCTCCGGGCTTGCCGAATACGCACATGTTGGTGTGTACGCCCATATAAATAATATGGGTAATCCCTTTCTCTTTAAGCAACGAATAAATCCCGTCCGTCGAAGCTGAAATCAGGTCGTGATCATCAATTAGTAAGTTGGGATGCATTCCATCCCAACCCAAATTACCTCCGCAACCGAATCCCGGCCCGCACATGCATCCTCCCCCCGGAGCCGTGAATTTCACGGCAAGCGGTTCACGGATTGCCGGCGCCTGCTGTTTGTTGACGGCTACCGCCCTTTCATATTGAGGATAGCCCGAATACATGGTAACAACGTCGCTGGGATTCCATATCACCTGCATGCCGAGTTGCCGGGCGGCACGCAGCATTTCATTCATGCGCGGAACCATTGCCGATACCCGTTCGGCCGCCGTCATACACCAGTGGAAATTCCACATATCTATAATGATTACCGCCGTTTTTTCCGGAACCAGTTCCGCCGGAGTCAACACAATGCTTCCCGTTGCCGCATCGCGGGTTTGGCAGGTTACCTTAAGAGTTTGCGCATGGGATGGCAATAAGATAACGCTACAAAAACATACGGTGAAGATAAAGCAAGCCTGTTTTAACATATCCGTTTCTTTATTAATATTAATATACCGGCGACATCCATTTTTCGTTTGGCTCATACAGACTTACCGAAGCCCACCGAATACCACGCTTCATAATTTCGAGGGCTTCCGGCACGTTGAAGTCTTTTGCCACATGTCCGAGAGAGGAATAAAAGACCCTTCCCTTACCATACGTTTTTTTCCATACAACCGGTATAACCGCCCCTTTGATCCAGGGATCGGGATTCCCCGTATAGAGCGTTGTAGCCAATACTTTCACATTGGGGTCTACGTGCATATAATACTGTTCCGATTTCATGTGGAAATTTTTCAGCCCTTTTGTTACCGGGTCTTTCTGATCGGTAACCTTCACATCATAATCTATTACGCCGCCCGGATGGGCAACCCATTGTCCGCCCACCATATACTGGAATTCTACATTCGACCGGAACGAATCTCCCAGTCCTCCATGCCATCCGGCAAGCCCTGCTCCGCGCTTAATGGCCGTCAGCAAGCCTTGTTCCTGTTCTCCGGTAATATTTCCCTGTGTGAAGGTTTGTACAACCAAGTCTACTTTCCCCATCAGGGTAGCATCCGTATAACATGCCAGGTTATCATACGCATAGACTTCCGCACCTTCCGATTCCATCCAGGGTACAAAAATGTCACGGCATAACTCAGGCTCGTGCCCCTCCCAGCCGCCATAAACGAACAGTACCTTTTTGTCTTTAAGAGGGCTTGTGGTCTGAGCGTTACCGGTTGTTACCGAAAGCAGTAGCAATAGTGACGCCAGGAGGGTGTTGATAAAAAATATTTTTTTCAGTTGCATACGATTATTTATTTAATTTACAATAAGGCAATTGATACGGGTTTCTGTATTTATACCAATACAGGCGGTGCGCTTCGGCTTCTTTATCGTTATCCATAAAGGTCTGTGTAACCGGATCCCATCTCACCGGACGTTTGAGTTCGGTAGCGATATTTATCAGGCAGCAAAGAATATTGGTGGAACATCCTGCTTCTACCGGCGCAATCGGTTGCTGGCGCGACCTTACGCAATCAATGAAATTCTGCATGTGCGGAGAACTCATCTCATAAGACCCTGCGGCTACCGCTCTTTCTGACTTTTTCAGTAATGACGGTTCCGAACAATCAATATATCCACGGGATACCTTGATCCATCCTTTGCTGCCGACAAACTGTACGCCTTTGTCGTCCGGTTTATCATCGCGGAAAGGCTGCTCGGTCATTACAATTCCGTTGGCATACTTAACAGTGGTATATTTCGCCCCTTTATAACCTGCCGGAATATATTCAAGCGGCCCCGAACCATCCATGCCAATGGCAGCCTGGGCGATGTCAAACATGTGCGCTCCCCAGTCGCCCGTAAAGCCGTTTCCGGTTTCCTTATAATAACGCCATGCTGCCCAGTCTCCTTTTTCCTGTAAGTCTGGATATGCAATCGGCGGACAAATGTTAGGGTGATAATGTACTTTAGGATTATTCAACGGGCCTAACCATTGATTAAAATTCAAATTCTCAGGCACGTCTACTTCCGGTAAATCAAAAGGCGCGGGCGGTTCTCCTACCCGGGCGTATATCTTACTTATATATCCGATAGCGCCGCCTCGTACCAAAGAGATGGCTTTCTGAAATTCCTCATCCGAACGCTGCTGGCTTCCTACCTGTAAGATGCGGTTATTCTCGCGGACGGCCCTTACCATCGCCATACTCTCCGTTATGGTATAAGACAGCGGTTTCTGGCAATATACATCTTTTCCGCTCTGGCAGGCATGGATGGTAGCCAATGCGTGCCAATGGTCGGGAGTGGCAACAGAAACAGCATCAATATCTTTACGGTCAAGCAATTCTTCATAAAACTCATAAGCGTTGCAAAGCCCGCCTATGTTGTTCTTTTTTTGCCAGGAGGTAATGGTTTTTATAAAACGTTCCCGCTTAAGCGAATCAACATCACTACCGGCTACTACTTGTACTCCCGGACATTGCGAGAAGCTATGAAAGTCGGAAAGACCTTGCCTTCCAAGGCCGATAAATCCTAAAACCACGCGGTCGCTCGGAGCAATGCGTACGCCATTCATAGTCCAACTTGGCAAAATAGTTAATCCTGCCAGCCCTAATGCCGATAAGCCCAGGAACTCTCTCCTGTTTACTTTTTTCAACTTGTTTTTCATGTGTAAGTATATTTATGAAATCACCATTAAAATGATTTCGGTTAAATTGGCAAAGCAAAAACGGCGTTTGTCATTCGGACAAATGCAGTATTGTATTCTTCTTTCAGTTGTTTTTGGGGGATTTGGTCTTTTTTGCATAATAATGATTTTAAATTAATATTGTATTTTATGTGTTAACAGTTTTTGATTCCATATTATGATTTGCGACAAATGTATTTCGTCTGTTCTTTTTCTTGGTTTCTCCGGAATTATTTCGTATCATTGCATCGTACATTGTACGATTTTGTCATATTAAATGTACGATTTGGATATATTTATGGCGCATTTGGCTTGCTGTTATCTAATCTAAAGAGAGATGAGACGTTGTATTTTATTATGGGTTTTAACTACATTCTTTAACTTCTGTCTGGCTGGGCAGGAAATTTATTTTCAACAGTTGGGAAGTAAGCAAGGACTTTCTCAAGCGTCTGCTATTTCTATCTGGCAGGATGGAATCGGCAGGATGTGGTTTGCAAACAATGTACTGAATTGTTATGATGGCGAGGCAGTGCGTGTGTTCCGGGTCTCGGAACATACGGAGGGAGTAGAGGATTCATACATCCATGCGCTTTGCGGAAGTAGCTCGATGTTGTTTTTTTTAGCGGAGAATCAACTGATTGGGCTTGATTTGAATACGGAGGCCTTTACCGTTACCGGAATCAAGACCAATACAATCTGTTATTCCAATGATAGGATATACTACGAATCCGGCGGGGATTTGTCTGTATATGACTGGAAAAACCAAACGAGCCGGGTGGTGGCCTCTTTACCGCAGAAAGATACGGAAATAGCTTTTATCCTGGAAATAGAAAAAGAGATTCTTTGGCTGGGAACAACATCCGGAATTTATGTGGTTGACGTTGCACAACAACAGATAAAAGAACATCTGCTGGCGGATGAACATATTCTTTATCTCTATAAAGATTCGTGGCATTGTGTATGGATTGCCTCCCAATCCAGGCAAATATATTTGTATACGCCTAATCAGCAAATCATTCCTCTGAAAATTGAAAATAAAACGAATGAGCGCATTTTCGATAATACTATTTATTGTATCCAGGAAGATGTAAAGGGCGTTATCTGGATTGGTACGGTTACGGGCGCTTACCAATTAGCCAGGTCTGATATAAAAGACAGCTTTATCCTTCAGAACCATATTTTAGAGCAAATCATCATATCCGCTCTTTTCTCCGACCGGCAGGGCACCATCTGGGTGGGTCCTTATTATGGGGATGTGCTTTACCACAATCCGTTAGTAGATAACTATACCTATTACACGACCGACAACAGTCATCCGGAATGGCTGCATGGCGTTATTATCACCCAGATAACTGAAGATAAGGAAGGGAATTTGTATGTTGCTTCGGGGGGAAGTGGAATCAATATATTAAAACCTGGAAGTAATTCTTTTGAACATATTACTACGGCAAATGGACTGCCACAAAACAGGATCAGGGATATATGGTATGACAGGAAGTACAACCGGCTTTTTATCAGTGTTTTTATGGAAGGCATCTATTATCTCGACCTGTATACAAAGAAAATACACCCGGTAAAAAGTCCGCTCGTTTCTTCTGTTCATCAGCGTATTATAGAAAAGATTATTCCTTATAAAAATGATTTGCTTTTACATACGCAAAACGGTATATTCAAACTGAACAGAGAATCTTTGCAAATCAGTTGGTTCCTGGAAGATGAAGAGTTGCGCGAACGATGTTCCGGAATCATCCGGGCCATCCATATTGACGAACGGGATATTTTATGGGTGTCTTCTTATTACAAGGGATTATTCAACATAGATTTGAAAAACAATAAAGTGTTGCATCAATATGGAGACGGATTAACGGATAAAAGCGTTATCCCCAGCGCTATAATCAATATATGCGGCAATATGAGGCAAGGCCTTTACTTTATTACTCAAAAATCGGGAATACTTAAGTATAATGCAGTAGAAAATACGTTTCATATTTTCAATGAAGAGAAGGATCAATTGCTAAGCAACATCTGCTACAATATGATTTTTTCCCCGGGCGGGAATCTGGTTTTGACTACCAATAAAGGAGTTAGCCTTGTCAAGATTACTGCTGACAACCATCTGCAAACACTGTATAATATCCGGATCAATCCTTCATCGTCCTTAACGGCCCTGACCGGTGATTGCGGTTTGTATATTTCTCCTAAAGACCAACGGATTTTTGTAGGCGGATTTTTCGGACTGCTTTGTTTCTCTGAAAAAGACATTCCCGTAGAACAAGACCTCTATTCTATGTATTTCAGTTCTTTACAGATAAATAACAAACTGATAAAACCCGGCTCTCCCCTGCTGGGCAAGAACTTCAACCAGGCAGACAGACTAACATTGCCCTACAATCAGAATACAATCAATATTACTTTCGCGTCTTCCAGCTACTTATCTTCACGGGCAACACAGTATGAGTATAAACTGGAAGGCTTAGACGAATTCTGGACGGAAACAATCCATAAGACAATCATATATAATTCACTCAGGCCGGGGAAATATAAATTAACCGTACGCGAAACAGAAAATACCGGTAAGAAAGTAGAACTGGCGATTACCATCAATCCTCCGGTTTGGACAACTTTACCGGCAATACTGATTTACCTGTCTGTTTTCTTTTTTTCCATCTGGCAAATTATCCGTTTCATTAAAAGCAAATCGCTACTTCAGGCTTCCCTGGAAATAGAGCAACGCGAGAATTTACGGATAGAAGAAAGCAACCGGAATAAAATGGATTTTTTTATCAACATATCAAATGAGTTCCGTACGCCTCTTACGCTTATCCTCTCGCGCTTAGACCACCTGTCCTACGATTTGCCGGATGTAAGCAAAAACAAAATTGAAAAAATAAAAAGGCAAGCCTCGCGCCTGCAAGACCTGATTTCCGAAATGCTCGATTTTCGGAAGATGGAGCAAAACAAACTTGCATTGAAGATGGGAAATTACAACATCATACAATTTCTGCAAACGATATGCGCCACGTTTGATGATTATGCCGCAGAAAAACAACTGTCGTTCCGGTTTAATCATACGAATGAACCCTTACAATTGTGGTTTGACCAGAAACAAATACAAAAAGTCTTTTATAATTTACTCTTTTTTATATTTAAAACGGCTTCAGTGAAAGATTCCATTACTGTTTCTTTACACCGGGCGCCCGGATACGTGAAAATACATATTACACATAAAGAAATAACCATCAATGAAAATAAGGCGAACCAACTGCTGGACATATTTAACAATAATCACACATTCCAGCAGATGACCTCCTTCTCAGACGGGATTATGGGTATTGCCTTTAGCAGGGGAGTGCTTCAATTGCATAAAGGCGACCTTTCTGCTATGCGTGAAAACGATAAAACAACCGTAATGGTAAGCCTGCCTGCCGGAAGCGCCCATCTTGACATGAACGATATAGAACAACCGGCAGAAGAAGAAATTGCCATCCTGCCCACTGTAAACACAGGCAATTTAGCTAAGGATGAGTTCCCTTTGGAAGATGATGAAGAAAACGGACAGGAACGCCGCCCCCGGATGCTTTTAATTGAAGAAGAACCTGAAATGTGCGAGCTTTTCAAAGAATCGTTCTCGTTAACCTACGAAGTAACAGACATACAGGATGCGAAAGCTGCGTATGATTTTGCCGTCAGGGAGATTCCCGATATTATTTTATGTGAGGCGCATTTGTCCGAAATCTCCGGTATAGCATTATGCTCGATGCTTAAATCCAATCTCAAAACAGACCATATCCCCGTTATCCTGCTTAGTTCGCAGCCTTCCGACGAACAAACCATAGAAAGTATCAGGTGCGGGGCCGATTATTATTTTGTAAAACCGTTTAATATGAAGGTTCTCTTCCTCCGGTGTAATTATTTAATAAAAAACAGAAGAAAAATATTACAGCACACGCCTGCGGATAACCATCAGGAAATAATTGAGATGGCAACCAACGAACGCGAACAGGAGTTTCTGGCGGCGGCCAATCAAATTGTAGAAGAAAATTGGGAAAACCCGGACTTTGATACGTATCTGTGGAGCCGCGAATTGAACATGAGCCGCACCCGCTTTTTTAATCAGATAAAAAAGATTACCGGCACAACGCCCAATGACTACCTGCTCTCGCTAAAAATGAATAAAGCCCGGGCGCTCCTCCAACACGAAAAGAATTTCACCGTTTCGGAAATTGCCTATCAACTGGGATTTACCAATCCGGCGTATTTCTCCAAATGTTTCAAAAAACAATTCGGGATTACTCCGCAAGAGTATCGGAAAAAATAACGGCATACCAAATAAGAAGAATTTTTGGGCGCATCCCCCTCCCTCTCCGGTCGGGGGCCGGGCTTTGCGCAGCAATCCCTTGCGCGGGCGGCAGCTTTTTTTATCAGAACCCCCTCAATCCAGGCAAGGCAACCTTTTCCCACATGTGTGAAAACCCCA
>JAIRKZ010000108.1 GCA_031259845.1 Tannerellaceae bacterium
AGTTTTTACAGATTACAAAATTAGTTTACTCTGAGTTATAAGAGGTTATGAACAAAAACGCAAGAAGCAGACAAACAATAACTTATAGCCTATTTGTGATTTTGTTGCAAGGTAATGATGTGGTAATTGAACTTTGTCGTACCTTTGCGTATGGGTGGCTTTTGCTGTCCAAAAGAAAAACCAAACAAAGAACATTAACCACACATTATCAATCGGTTGTCCTCGTTTGGCTGATTTCGGCTTTTTTATCCGACTTTTATTTTATTCTTATACCGTTAGTTTGCGACAAGAAGCTTCCCTCCTGTCAGTTTTTGTATATCTTTCAGCATTACCTTCTCTTCATCGGCACAAAACGTCAAGGCAACACCTGTATTTCCGGCTCTTCCGGTACGTCCAATACGATGTACATAAGTCTCAGCTACATCCGGCAGGTCATAGTTTATCACCAGTTCCAGGTTGTTGATGTCAATTCCCCGGGCAGCAATATCTGTTGCAATAAGGGTTTGTATCTTCTGCGATTTAAAATCGGACAGAGCGCGCTGCCTGGCATTCTGTGATTTATTCCCATGAATAGCTGCACTGCCTATTCCTGATTTATTGAGTATCCGTGCTATCTTGTCTGCCCCGTGTTTGGTACGGGAAAATATCAGGACAGATTTCTTTTTGTCTTTTTTCAGCAAGTTTATAAGCAAGTCCTTTTTCTCCTGCTTTTCTACAAAATAAATATACTGGTCTATTGTCTCTACAACCGACGATACCGGAGCCACTTCCACCTTTACCGAATTACGCAGGATGGAACGAGAAAGAGCTGCTATTGTCTGCGGCATGGTAGCCGAAAAGAAAAGGGTTTGCTTTTCTTTTGGTAGTTTGGGCAACAATCGTTTAATATCATGGATAAATCCCATATCAAGCATCCTGTCGGCTTCGTCCAGTACAAAATGACGGACAGTGTTTAAGCAAATAATCTTCTGATTCATCAAATCGAGCAAGCGTCCCGGGGTAGCAACTAATATATCTATACCCGCCTTCAGTTCATCTACCTGCGTATTTTGTTTCACTCCTCCATAAATTACACAATGCCGGATGCCTGTATAACAGGTATAATCTTTCAGACAGTCATTGATTTGTATTGCCAACTCACGGGTTGGGGTTAATATTAAAGCCTTGATTTCTCTTTTTTTACCATGGGCTTTGCTCAGATACAATTGCTGTATAATCGGGAGTGAAAAAGCTGCCGTTTTGCCTGTTCCCGTTTGTGCCAATCCCATAATATCCCGGTTGTCCAGAGCCGGAGTGATAGCCTGTTCCTGTATTGGCGTGGGAGTTGTGTGTCCTTTTTCGTTCAGAGCCCTTAATATAGGCTCAACCATATTCAATTCTTTAAATGTCATATTTTTAAATTTGACTATCAAATGATAGCTTGGATTATTGTTTGTTTTGTTTTTAAGTTCAGAGTATGTTGTTTACTTCTATCTGTGTTATACACCTCCGCAACTTGTTAATACTATAAAACAAGTAAGCTATTTTTATGTCGATTTTGACGATGGAAAGACCCGTTAAATGACTACGGAGCAAATCATTGAGAAGAAAGATACAATATTAACTTAATTGTTGAGGGCGTAAAGATACGAAAATAAAGTTACGAATAATACTACTTTCTTCCGGAATGTTATTTTATTAGAATCGCAGGTTTTTCAAAAATGATGCAGCTACTTTTATACATTCCTCCGGATCGGCGGGATTATCATGTTCTACGATGAAATGCTTTGCTCCGGCAACATCGTTTAACTGGAAGATAGAGGGGAAGTCGATAATCCCTTTTCCTGCATATTCAAAGCTTCTGCCGGGCGTGTGGTCCATGTCTTTTACATGAAATACCGGATACCGGCCGGGATATTTTTTTATATATTCCACCGCAGATTGATTACCTTTCGTTATCCAGTACAGGTCGAATTCAATGTTTACATACTCCGGGTTTAATGCCGGGAGTATTATATCGAAAGGCATCTGTCCTTCGGTAGGATAAAATTCAATATCGTGGTTATGATAAAGTAGCTTCAAACCCTCTTTTTTACATATTTCTCCTCCCTTATTCAGGTTATCGGCTACTCGTTTCCAGTCGTCCGCTTTTTTGTTTTGCCCGTCATCCGTCCATGGCCAATAGCAAACGATATACTCTTTATTTAGTTCGTGGCACGACTTTATGTTACCCATCAATCGTTCGGTATCATTCATGGCGGCCATATCCGTTGGGCCGATTAAGGGTCTTAATTTTAAATCTTTCAGGAAAGATTTAAGCGATTCGGTATCCATACCGAATGTATTCCCGAATTCTAAATCGGTATATCCCAATGCCGATATTTCCTTTAGCGCTTTTTGGGGATTGGCTTCGAGCCATTTGCCGCCCGTATTACCGGTGATAACGCCAAAGCCTGGTAATGATTGGCCGGATGAACTGCATGCACTCAATAGCAGGTTGGGCAGCAGGCATGTGCCGGATAATAATCCGGCAGTCTTGATAAAATTGCGTCTTTTCATGCTATTATTATTAAATGGATGGATATTTCCAGGGAGAACGGTAAGAAGGCATCAGATAGGCGCCTGCCCCTTCTTCGCTACCGGCGAACTTTTTACTGTTGTCATCGTATACGAGTACAGACCGGGTACGGGCGGCTATGTTGCCGAGATGCGTATATTTAGCGCAGAGGCTTCCGTTTTCAATCGTACAGGCTGTGTTGTAAGAGCGTGTTTTCATACAGTTTATAAAATCCGAAACATGGTCTTTATGATCCTGATAGTCGGCTTGTACTTTTATTGATTCTAATAACCGGTTTCGTTTGTTTGCCGAATCCCATTCGGGGATGATTTCCCAATTATCGCGGTCGGCCACCAATGTGCCGTTTGTTCCTTTAAAGGCGATGCCATAATTGCGGTTGTAAGGGCCGGTTTCTACGCCGCCGGTATGGCTCCAGTTCATAATAAATGAATCAAATTCGTAAATAACGTTCTGTGTGTCGAAAGTCTCCGGGCAATTTCCGGGAAAAGCAAACTTACCGCCGAAAGCTGTTACACGTTTAGGCATGCCTTTGATATCCATACCCCATAAAACCATGTCGAGCAGATGTACGCCCCAATCGGTCATCAACCCTCCGCCGTATGCCCAGAACATACGCCATGAACCATGAAAATGCTGTTCGTTGAAAGGCCTTGTTTGGGCAGGGCCTTGCCATGTGTCATAATCAACGTCTGCCGGAACCGGCGAATCCGGTATTGGTTTCCCTAAAGCGCCATAATTGAAGTTCGCCCAAACATCGGCGCGGGCAATGGTTCCTAATTTCCCGCTTTTCAGGTATTCCACCATCGCTTTCCAATGATTGCCGCTACGTTGCTGCTGGCCAACAGTCGTTACGCGGTTATATCGTTTGGCTGCATTTACCATGCTATCGCATTCGGCTATGTAATTGGCAATTGGTTTTTCCACATAAATATCCTTCCCCGCCGAACAGGCGTTTACAAATTGCAGGCAATGCCAATGGTCGGGCGTACCGATAATTATGGCGTCCAATTCTTTTAGTTCCAGCATTTTCCGGTAGTCTGAGAATAACAGCGCTTTCTTCCCCTGTATTTTTTCTAATTCGGCTGCCCGGCCGTCTAATATCTTCCGGTCTATATCGCACAAAGCCATACATTCTACATCTTTGTGTAAAAGGAAATCATTCAGGTCGCCCCAACCCATATTCCGGCAACCGATTAACCCTACCTGTATTTTATCGTTAGCGCCGGTAATCCGGGCGCCCGGCCATTCTTTACTTAAAGCGGATGAAGGCGCAATAAGCCCAGCGGCCAAAGCCGTAGCCGATGTTTTTAAAAAATTTCTTCGTGTAGCCATACGTATTTATTTAAGTGTTATCCTTATGGGTGTAAAGATAATAAAGTATCGGGATAAATAGTTATATAAGATTTATTTTGTAATGGAAATAGCCTGGACTACGGTTTGTTCGGTTTGTTTGAAGAGTTCGGGGAAGGGGAGGGCTTTTACGGCTACCGGGTCATGGATGGTTAGTGTGATTTTGTTTCCTGCGCCTAAGGGAAAGGAGCCCCATTGGGTCATCTTCCATGAGTTGTTGATTGTGACCGGGACGATGTAGGCGGAAGGGGCGTATTTGCATAGTATTTTCAGGCCGTTTTCGGCAAAGGGCTTTGGTTTGCCGTTTTTGCTTCTTGTTCCTTCGGGGAAGATGATGACGGAACGTTTGGTAGTTTCTATATATTCCGCCATTTGCCTGATGGCTGTCAGCGATTGCTTGGGGTCTTTCCGGTTGATCAGTACCGATCCGCCGTGGTTCAGGTTGTATGAAATGCTGGGGATGCCTTTCCCCAGCTCTATTTTACTTACGAATTTAGGATGCCATTTCCGCATAAACCAACTGAGGCTTGTAATATCATACAGGCTTTGATGGTTGGCGGCAATGATTAGCGGCGCTCCTTCCGGTAGTTTACCGAGGTTGTAAATTTTATACCTCGTACCTAAAACGCAGGTGTTGGCCACCAGGAAGAAGCTCAAGACGTCTACGCTCTTTTTGTGGGCTGTGTAACCAAAGAGGTTAAAACACAGCCACTGTATGAGATGAAAAACTACCAATGTGCTTCCGAACAGGAGGTAATAAATAACGGAAAGAGGGTAGGCTATCAGTTTTCTCATGTAAGTTCTACATTTCCAAATTCGGCTTTCAACCGGGCTATCACTTCTTTTACGCTTGTTATCTTTTGGGCCAGATGAACGTTTACACCCGTAAAGGCGTATCCTTTCTTCATATTTCCCTTAGCAGCCTGGTAAAGCGCCTGTACGATGCAATAGGGGCTTTTGGTGTAATCGCAGGTTTTGATACAATGGAAGGGACAACTTTTGGGCTTCTCCTGTCCTTTTTCAACGCTTTGGATAAATTCGCCGTCGATAGCCCTTCCCGGCATTCCTACCGGGCTTTGTATGATTTTCACGTCTTCTTGCCGGGCATTGACAAACACATTTTTGAAGGTGTCGGATGCGTCGCATTCGGCGGTGGTAATAAATATAGTACCCATCTGTACGCCCGAAGCGCCCATATCAAGAAAGCGGCGTATATCTTTTCCCGAAGAAATGCCTCCTGCGGCAATCACGGGTATTTTTTTCTCGTCGCCGTACGATGCGGCCACCGTTACTACTTCGGGAATCAGTTGTTCCAATGCGTAATGTTCATCTTGCAGTTGGTTTACTTTGAATCCCAGATGCCCGCCGGCTTTGGGCCCTTCTACCACGATGGCGTCGGGCAGGTAATTGTAATTATTCTTCCACTTGTCGCATATTATTCTGGCAGCGCGCGAAGAGGATACAATCGGCGCCAGTTTCGTGGTACTGTCGCTATTCAGGTAAGACGGCAAATCGAAAGGCAGCCCGGCCCCGGCGAATATGACGTCGGCTTTTTCGGCAATAGACGTTTTTACCATATCGGCATAGTTTGACAGCGCCACCATGATGTTCACGCCAATGATGCCTTTACTTTTTTCTTTGGCTTTCCGTATCTCCTCTTTCAGCCCAAATATACATTTATTCAGGTAATCCCCCTGAAATTTGTTGTAAATCAGACCCAGCCCGGCGCATGAGATAACGCCGATACCTCCTTCATTAGCTACGGCAGAGGCTAATCCCGACAGGGAAACGCCTACACCCATACCTCCTTGAATAACCGGAAGTTTCACTTCCAGATTCCCTATAAAAAATGATTTCATATATCTATTTGTGATTAATGGCGACAAAAATAGATATTAAAATTAGAATCAACAGAAAAATGCGGATATAATTTCAGAGAGGCGTTAAATTTTAAGAGCCAATGCAATGGATAAATCCTGTTTCCCTCCGTAATGCGCACAAAGGGAGCGGGGAAGTTACGCAAGAGCGAAGAAAGGAGCAAAGAGAACTTTACCCCGGATGGTTTGGGTATTTAGAAAACAAACACTATTTTTGTACCAAAAAAGGTACATATTTAACTATTAAAATCATGGGAGTATTAGAAATTACAAGCAGACAGTTTCGGGATAAACAAAAAGATGTTTTTGAATTGGCAGACAAAGGGGAAAGGGTAGCAATCAAACGGGGAAGGAAACAGGCGTATGTGTTAATTCCAGTAGATGACGACGATTTGTATTTTACCCCTGAAATGTTAGAAAAGATAGACCGTTCCATACAGCAAGCTAAGGAGGGAAAAGTAACGAAAATACGCAGTATCGAAGAACTTGACAAATTCCTCGGAGTATGATTTATGAACTGGAATATACTCCGGAAGCGGAAAAGGATGTCAAGGCTCTGCAAAAAGCAGGGGAAAAGCCGGCTATACTCAAATTACGGAAACTAAACAAACACAGGCTTGTCTACTCAATAGACGATGAAGAAATGACCATCCTTATCCTTTCTGCATCAAGTCATTATGGAGATAAATAATCAATCATCTGCAATTTGCGTACTATTTTTGGTATATATGCCTGGAAGTATGTATTTCGTGAATACTTTTTTTCGCCCACATTTGGAAATCGTACGATTTTCATGTAATTTTACATGGTCGTTCTGACGTAAATAATAAACGAACATGATTAATTTTCAAGATTTTATCCGAACAGATTCCGGCAAGCGTTTTGGCAAGCCTTGCATAAGGGATACCCGCATTACGGTTTATGATGTGTTGGGATGGTTGTCGGCAGGCATGTCGTATGATGAAATTATTGCCGATTTTCCCGAACTGACTAAACAGGATATTCTTGCCTGTCTTGCGTTTGCTGCGCAACGGGAACGATCCACACAATACGCCTGAAAGGATTTCCACCTAAAATTGTCTGGTTACGTACGGGTAATTTAACGACATCTGACATAGCAAAACGGATCATTACAAATTATTCTAAAATATCTTCCTTAATTGAGGATCAAAACCACAGTTGTTTGGAAATCTACTAGTCGTTCTTTTTTATGTCATATCACCCTCTTTCATTTCTTATACTTAGCCAGCATAATCACCGGAATTGTTTGAAAAATATTGGAGTTTGTCCATTACTCGAATATATGTATCCGGCTCTTTCCGATTAGTGAACTTTTTTTGTTATTATTGCTTTTAGCCAGTTTTACGTCAGCAATGGTTTTGTTGTTTTCCGGCTCCAAATCGATTTTTTTTTATAACCGAAAGTACCGGATCGGAAACACCGGTATTTTTCAGGTCGTTGACAAATCCTTGTTTAATTATATAGTGTCTGCCCGAAAACTCCCTATTTTTAGAGTTGATGTCAATTAATGAAAATAACCAAACAGTTATTCCCCTGTCTTTTTCATTAAAAAGTCTATTCCGGTTTAGGTTGGACAGGACAACCCCGCGGTTTGAAGGATTTAAATCCCTGTCAAAAGGATGTTCAAACCCCGCCAATGTCCCCTGAAGAGGACTCTCGTAGCGAGGGTTAAGCTTCATCTTTCTCTCAATGGACAAAATATAATTAACTGGTTTAAGGAGCAATATGTGAAGCTAAAGCAGACCATAAGACCGCATATTCGCCCTGCAACTAGGTCCAAAATCAATGAAAACAAAGGGATTAAACGATAATCATTACTGGTTTTAATTATAGACAGGAATAAAAAACAGTGAACTTTGTAATAAAACTTATTATATTACGACTATATAGTATAAACAGTTATCAGATGGCAAAAACAGACAAAGAAGAATTTCTATCACTATTGCGTTCATATCAAGGTATCATTCATAAAGTGAACCTTATATATTTTTCTGTATCAGAAGATAGAAAGGATAATTTTCAGGAAGTCGTATACAATATGTGGAAAGCATACCCTGCCTTAAAAAACAAGGATAAAATCGCATCATGGATATATGCAATCTCAATAAACACTTCTATTTCTAAAATAAGGAAGGACTCTCGTTACACCTTCTCGGGAGATATGGAATCTATCAATATTTCCTCATTAGATGACGATGTGGAAGTTACGATTGATTTTCAGCGATTACTGGACGCAATCAGGCAATTAAAAGAGGCTGATAAGTCGATTATGTTACTTTATTTGGAAGATTATAGTTACAACGAAATAGGAGATATAATAGGAATAAGCAGCTCCAATGTCGGTGCACGCATTAATAGAGCTAAAAAACAACTGGAAAAACTCTTAAAATAAGAACTTATGAATAGCGAAAAAATAAAAGAAATATGGAAAGAGAATGCGGTGAAGAAGATAGATAACTACACCGATTCTGAAATCACTTCGATAGTGCTTAAAACAGCTCGCAAGGCGATGAATCGTTCCTATCCGGGCATTATATTCTGGTCACTCCTCATTCTCTCTTGCCTATTAGGCGTATGGGTAATGATGAAATATTCGTCGCCTCAACTACAAACGTATGGATATGTCTTGACAGCTGTTATAATGTTAATGCTTGGAGGTGCAGTCTGTATTTCCGAATGGGGACGCCGAAAGGTACAGCGCTACTCTTTCGACATGCCGCTAAAAGAGTGGGTTGAATTGCGAATACAGTATTTCGACAAAGGTATCAAGCGGAGTGGAAAATGGTTTTGG
Source organism: Tannerellaceae bacterium (assembly GCA_031259845.1). GTDB lineage: Bacteria > Bacteroidota > Bacteroidia > Bacteroidales > Tannerellaceae > DFXE01. The sequence continues at coordinate 8,597 of JAIRKZ010000108.1, forward strand.
CGATTCGGGCTTGGCATAACTGTCCTGTTGTTATTCTGTCTGATATACATATTTACAGAGGGTTTCTCATTTAAAATATTGTTGGTTCAGCTGTTTTCCGGACTTACGGCGCTTTTCATAGCCGGCACTATCGCAAACAGAATTTCCATGAAACGTATGATTGAAACTCGCCAACAATTGCAAGAGCTATATAATCAATTGCAAGACTCAGAGGAGTTAAGCAAATAATTATTACATTGAAATAAAAATACTCTCATGAAAAATTTGATAAAATGTTTATTGGTAATAATGCTGGCCACCTCTTCGGCACAAGCACAGACTTTTACCTCAGAAATAAAAAGAGTTACGTTATCTGATGGAGAAACTACAACAACTCGATTGTGTTTCCCTAAAAGTGAAGAAATAAGTACGATTGTTATTGCGGTTCATGGAACTGGCCCATTTACTTATCTCACGAAAAGGGAAGGGTTCAATTATTACGATGTATTAGCTGACGGTTTTTGTGAACAAGGTGTCGGATTCTTTACTTACAATCGTCGAGGTGTTGATTTAGGAGAAACTACGCCTTGGTTTGATAAAGTAGATAGTGTGAAATATGCAAAATATTTACCTAATATCGAAGTTGACGATATAGAAGTAATGGTCACTTATCTGAAAAAAGACGAAAGATTCAAAAATTGCAAAATAATTCTTTATGGAATAAGTGAAGGAACTATCATTGCATCTATGGTTGCAGAAAGAAGTAATGTCAAAATTGATGCTTTATTTTTGCATGGGTATGCACACGAAAATATGTTTGACATTATTAAATGGCAAAACACAGGAGAAGGAATTATGATTATGTTTAATCCCATATTCGACAAAAATGGTGATAACGCAATAGATAGAACCGAATATGAATCCGATGATCCAACGATTGGTGCATATAGAAATTATTTATTCCAAAATATGGACTTTGACACACTTGATATTGTGAAAGATAACGTTATAGATATTAAAGACATCAGAACTATGCGAGCACCTTTTCATGAGATATTAATGACAAAAATATCAGAAAACAATAGAGAGTGGATATGGAATAACTACGTACGTGTGACAATAGGTTGGATTAGAGAACACTTTGCATTAGAGCCTAATAAAACAAGACTGTTACGGATTGATATACCGATATTTGTATTTCACGGAACGGAAGATGCAAATGTTCCTGTTGAGGGCGTGTATGACCTTGAAAGTAGGTTTAAAACCTGTGATAAATCAAATTTGAATATTTTTGTGTTTGATAAACATAATCATGATTTGAATTTTCAAGATTGGATCACAATAAAGAAGTATTCAGAAGGATTACAAAAGCTTTTTGAAACTGCAACTGAAATATGATTTATAACATTTAGTGTTGGTTGGCAGGAATACGATTTCACCCGAAGTTATCTCCCGCACCTATGTTGGCTATTTCCCGCACATGGCTTCCCTGCCTTTTGGAGAGGCAGAAGCCCACGAGAATAACCGCCGGTACGAGGATAACTTCTACCGCTGTGGGGTTGGCAAACGAAGCATATAAAAACAACCCATTTATTTGTTGTAAATCCTAAAGAAATTGCTTACCTTTACAGCCGAGTTATTTGACAGTATAGCACCGCAAAACGCTGAAATACGCATGGTTACTAACTCGTTACCTCTGAATCTTAATAGCTCTGCTAAAAGTTTATTCTTCAACCGGTTAAGTCAAACCGGTGAAAATCTAAAATATAATTTTTTACAACATATTCAATACGAAAACCGTCGTGCGCCGATTCCATGAAACCCGGCGGTAAAACATACGACTGATTGTCTATTTTTAACGATCTCGCCGAACCAGTGTAGCCGGGAAGCGACAGGTCTGAGGTATCAATTCTTTTCCTTCCATCTGCTCAAGCAGCAGGTCGGCGGCTTTACGTCCTATCGTCTCAATAGGCTGTTGGATATAGGGAACCGGATTACTCATAAACTCAAAAGCTTCGCTTTTATCAAAACAAACCACACGCACCATTTCCGGTATTTTTATCTGATGTTTCAGCAATACTTTAATTCCTGTCAGGGAGATAGAATTGGTCGCAAACAAAAGACCATCTACTTTCTTATCAATCAGCCGGACAATTTCTCTTTCAATATCTTCTTCCAGCTTATTGAACCGTACATAACTTTCCAATTCGGGCTTGTAGAATCCGGCTCGCTGAAGTGCGCCCATATAGCCATACCTCCGTTCTGCCATGTGGGAGTGAAAGCCCTCGTACGAAATGAGTCCAATACGCTTACAACCGTATTCCATCAGCATAGAGGTTGCTTCAAAAGAAGCCTGCGAGCCATCCACCATCACCGCATACGTCTTCAGATTTGTGTAATTTCTGTCCAGCAATACAAGCGGCCGTTTCAACTCCTGAAGTTTTATGATTGTTTTCTCCCCTTTCTCCGTAGGAACAATCACATAACCGTCTACCTGATGATTCTTCAGCATTTCTACGATCTTTTCAAGATTCTGATCGTTTTCATTCGTATTCATTATGATAACCGAATAACCGGCACGTCCTATCTGATCCTGCACATAATAAGCAAGGCTACTGAAAAAAGGGTTGGAGATATCTGCCACGATCAATCCGATAATATACGTCCGTCCACTTTGAAGACTTCGTGCCAGAGCATTCGGCTGGTAGTTCATTTCGGCGGCAATCTTCCTTACCCGGTCGGCCGCCTCTTTGCCTACGCGTCCATCTTTTTCTTTTCCGTTCAATACCAGCGATACCGTAGCATTTGAGACGCCGGCACGTTGTGCAACATCCTTAATTGACACTTTCCTCATAACTCTATTTGCCTGTTTAACATGCAAAAGTACAAATAAACCATTAGAGTTCATGTAAAATGGATTGGCTATATATCGCTTATATATCTTTCACCTAAACACCCTTATTTAAAGACAGCAGTTCCCCAACGGTCCAGGATACGGTTATAAGCTTCGGAAGCGGCGCCATTTCCCCAGTCGAAAATAGTAAATTCACCCATGCCTTCACCTTCGGGCGACGTACGGCCGCCATGACCGTAGTTTTCCATCATAAAACCATAGTCTTCTGTTGAGAAGAAAGGCCAGGTCTTTTCCCAAAGCGTTTTACTTCGGGGATTTTCGGGACAGTACATCATTGCAAATGATGTTTTCAGCGCCATCAACCCCCGTTCCGTATATTCTTTCATTCCAAGTGTTTTTCCATAGTCTAAGAGCATCTCGGCAAAAAGGCTACCACGCGAATCATTCCATTCGCCGTCGCTGTTCATTACACCAAAGCCGCCAATGGCATCCACATATATATAAGGAGGCTGCCAAGAAGCCTGCGTCATCAGCAATTCATCCAACACATGCTGCCCCGCAGTTAGAAACTCTTTCTTTTTTGTCACTTTAAAGGCTTTAAGCAAAGCGGCAGACGTCCAGTACATAGAGAAATTACATTGTTTATACATGTCATTCCGCTCCTGTTTTTTTCCGAGTAGCGTTTTCTGCCCGTATCCGCTACACGACCAATAGGTTTCGAAATCTTCCCAGCGCCCGACAGGGATAATTTCCTTTTGCACAATTGCCAGCGCTTTAAGGGCAGCGTCTTTGTATTTCGTATTTCTCGTTAGCTCATACAGTTTCAGCAAAAACAATGCCGACATGGAAGTCTCGGGAGATTCCTTCAATTCGGAAAGTACTTTCAGTGTATTTATATCAAGCCAGGCAGGAAAATAGCCTTTGGCGTCTTGAAGCTTCACTAATGCATCGGCATACGTAGTAGCATAGTCGATCAGGCGCCGGTCTTTTTCCAATTCATCATACCATTGAAGCATAATATAGGCCGTCCAACTCATATCAAGAATATGGAAAGGTGAATTTCTGACGTCGCGCGTAACAGGATTGCGGTTTGAATTACCCCAGAATGCCGTCTGCCAACCTTTCGAACGATTGTATTTTTTTCCGTCTATCTCTATCTGTTCCATCTCGGCAGAAATCACACCGTAAAACAGACCGTCTTTCTGCGGAGCTGCCAAGGCGAGTTCCTTAGCCAGTTGAGCTTTTTTCATCAGTTCATCATTATTTGTACGACGGGCATAACGAAACAAGCCGGTAGCCGAACGGAGCGAGCTAAACCAAGCCTGATTCCAGATTGAGCGCATTTCCCGTTCATTAATCTCACCTGGATAATTCGGACTCTGTGTTACATTCACAATAAAGACAGGCGCCCCTACTCTTTTCCCATTCATGTCGAATTCCTGCCAGACAGCATCTTTCCAGGTATCAAAAGCCCATTTATAGGAATAAGTACAATACTTTTCAAAGAGGCTTTGAGACAAGTCTGTTCTATTGAACATCTGTGTTCCCTGCTTCGACCAGAAAAAATCAAGTACATAACGAAACGGATTGGTCTGTATTTGTTTGTCGCCGGAAGAATGATACAGATAGAAACTCAGCGTCACTGCGCCTTTGGAGAACAATGCGCCGGCTTCTTTCTGATATAGCACATGTTCCTTAACGGTGGTCTTGCTCATTCCTATCGCCAACTGGTTGATTTGTGCATTCATATCCATATAAATATGGAAACCCGTATCCATATACGGATTTTCCGCGTCGGGAATCAGTATCAGCGTGTGTTGCGCATCCTGCACGATCAGAGCAGGCGTACGGAAGACATGGCGGTCAATTACATACTGTTCCGTCGGGGTAAGATGAGGCGCCCAATGAAAGGCAGGACGAAAACCGGGTGTAAGCCTGACTGCGCAGTCGTCTTGCTGTACATCCTGGTCTAACGTATATGATACGGTTATCCTGGTTAGTTGCCTATTAATGTTTTGTATCTCAATCTTAGGAGTTTTACCTCCCAATGGGTCGGCAGTTAGTTCTTTTACCAGTTCAATAGCCAAACTTTGCGCTTGTGATGGTAGCGGGAACAACGTCATCAACAAACCAGAGAAAAGTAGAATTAATATTCGCTTCATAACAATTATTTATTTAAAGTTCGTTTCCGTGAATTGTCCCAGCGTACGATATTTTTCATAGATACGCATGTAGACAGCATGCTTCTCCATATCGGGTATGTATTCTCTGAGGAAGCCTTTCCCCATCACTTTTTGCGCTTCTTCAACCGTGTTGTGTATATTGGCAACGACGGCGGCAAACATGGCAGCCCCCATAGCGCAAGCCTGACTCACACGGGCAATCTTGATAGGCATTCCCAATACATCAGCCAACAACTGCATGACAAAAGGCGACTTCTGCGAAATACCACCAATAGCAATCACCGAATCTATCGAAATGCCCTGTTGCAGGAAACAGTCTACAATGGCTTTCGATCCAAAAGCAGTCGCCTCCACCAAAGCACGGTAAAACATCGGCGTCGTAGTCCCCAGCGTAAGCCCGTACAGCGATCCCCTGACGGCTTGATTGGCAACGGGCGTACGGCGTCCGTTCAACCAATCGACAGCAATCAGCACACTCTCTTGCGGAGGAAATTTTTCTGCTTCTTCCGCCAGGTCATTGAGAATCGTATCAGACAATTCGGCCAGGAACCGCCTCCGTTGCGAATCATCCAATAACATTGTTTTAGAAAGATAGCTCTCTACTGGCCAGAGAAGTAATTTCTTATACCATGCGTAGATATCGCCGAAAGCAGACTGTCCGGCTTCCAATCCGATTAAACCGGGAATAACCGATCCGTCTACCTGTCCACAAATACCTCCAATCAGGCGATCGCCCATTTCCTCACAGGAAGCAACCATGACGTCGCAGGTAGACGTGCCCATCACGCGGACAAAAGCGCCGGGAACAATCCCGGCGCCCACAGCTCCCATGTGGCAATCCAATTCACCTGTGCCGACAACCACATCGGCCGGCAGCCCCAGCCGTTGCGCCCATTCCACTGTCAGCATCCCTACAATCGTATCACTCGTATATGTATCCGTAAATAGATGTCCTTCGAATAGCTGTAATAATGGATTCAGGGTATATAAAAACTCCGCCGAAGGAAGTCCGCCCCATGCTGCGTTCCACATCGCTTTGTGTCCGGCGGCGCAGCGGCTGCGAATCATTTGTTCCGGTTTGGTCTTGCCGGTGAGCAGGGCCGGCATCCAGTCGCAATGTTCCGTCCAGCTATAGGCTGCCTGGCGCACCGACTGGTCTACCCTAAGTACATGAAGCATCTTCGACCAGACCCACTCGGAAGAGTAGACGCCACCGGAGTAAGAGGTGTAATCCGTTTTCCATTTTCTCGCCAGCGTATTTATCTCTTCGGCCTCGCGAATAGCTGTATGATCTTTCCAAAGTACAAACATCGCGTTCGGATTTCCGGCAAATTCCGGCCGAAGGGCCAGAGGTACTCCCTCCTGATCCAACAGTACCGGCGTCGAACCTGTCGTATCAAACGCCAGCCCTACCACCCGTTCAGCCGCTCCGGCAGGACATTTATTCAAAGCCATCCTGATAGCCGTCTCCATTCCTTCTATATAATCCAACGGATGTTGCCGGTATTGATTCTTGTGCGGATCACAATACAATCCGGCCTTCCAACGGGGATACCAGGCTACCTCCATAGCCAGTTCTTCACCCGTTTCCGCATTCACCACCAAGGCCCGGCATGAATCCGTTCCATAATCCAATCCAATAACCAATCTGTCTTTGTCCATAATTAAATAAGAGTTACTTTCAGCCGATCGCCTTTTTTTAGTTCTATTTTATTGAATGTGATTGTTAGTTTGTTGTTATTCTCAACTGAGACGGGGATTTCTTTGTCGTTGTGGAAGATTTTTACTTCTTCCGGCGAGATACCGGGAAGGGCTGACAGCTTCAGTTGGCAGAGAGTCAGTCTGCCATATTTTACTTCTACTGTATTCTGTTGAACGCTTCCACTCTTGGTTTGTGTGATATTTCCCCATCCTTCAGCAGATGTAAAGAAGCCGCTGAATTTTTCCGGCATCAATTTCGGGGCAAAGCCCATTATGCCTTTCGGGCCGTCATACCAATAATCCTGTATAGCTGTCAAGACGCCATACGAAGCCATGGCCCGGGCATAATGATCGCCACATTCCACTTCATTCCACGGATTATGCTTCTTTCCGTCATAACGGGAATGAATCGCTTTTACAATCGCTAATCCTTCATCTGTCATTCCTCTGAATATCATATTAGCGGCCACCTGATATTCGATTCCGGTCCAGACTTCATCGCGATATCTCACGCCGGCTTCTCCGGGATGTTTGCTGAAAGGCCATGTACAAATAAGGAGACCCGGTTCTCCGGCATGAGCATAATACCGCTCCGGCAGGTGCAGGTTGGTTTGCGGGCCTACATCGTTCGTCCAGTTATATTTCCAGACAGACCGTAATGTTTTATCAATCGTATATTCCGGATAGAGATTGCCCAGGCGAAGCAAATCCGACCAGCTCTGTCCAAACAACTGATCACTCAGACAGCCTTTGCCATATTGATACAACGGATATTCTTTTTCGTCTACATCCTGTATGAAATAGCCGAACGTTTCATTCCATAGCCGGTCCATCGTGTTCTTCGAACCGGCTTCATAAATCGTTTTATATTGATTGGCCGCCACGCTGTCCTTCATAATTAGCGCCATCTGTTCGCAAGCCCGTAAGGCAGCCAGATATAAACCTCCTACATACGTATTAGCGCCATTGAAAGCAATATCATACGTATTCGGTTGCGTCTTGACTATCAGCCCGTCGGGATTGTAAGGGTGATCTTCACGAATGATGTATTCTATCGATTTCTTAATTTTGTCCCAATTCCGGGACAGGAAGTAATTATTCTTTGACATCAGGTGTTCGCGGTACATCCGGAGGATAACGCTGGCATGTCCGTCAATCAAGACGCCATGCTCCCCGTTTCTGGAAAGGATCGCCCCATCATCACGTAATGAGATGCTGTAATCGGTCATTTCTCTCAGGTTCCGTTCCAATTCAGGGAATAAAGCGGCCATTGTTTGCGCATATCCCCAGACATGCGTACAGGTTCCTTCACAGGAACCAACTCCTTCCCAAGCCCAGAATTTACCGGTTGCCCACCATTGGCACGTTTCGGAAGCCAGCGTAGAGACAGACATCATCAACCGGTGGGTCAACCAATAGGGTAACGATGTCTGGTTATAGTACGTATCATGGAAAGTAAGCGTTTCTGCCTCCAACCGTTGGTATTTATCATACAATTGGTTAACTACATCCAATGAACAGTTATACCAATTGGAATACATATTTCCGATCGGCGGGGTGTTCGGCGGGAGCGGACGATTCCACGAAGAGCCTTTATAGCTCAACGGACGATTCGGAAAATACCAGGAGAGCACAAATACAACCTCTTTGGATTCTCCCTGTTTCAACGTCATGGTTGATGTTATTCCACCATTTAGCCTGTCTCCTAATCCGGTTTCAGCAAAGGATTGTATCCCCTTTGATATATCAGCCGTCACCGTTGCGTTCGGATCGAAGACTGTTAACGCCAGATTTCCAAAATACGGATGAGATTCATCTATCCGATACCGGGGCTTTTCAACCGGATCGTTTGCTGTCATGATACCGGCCGGATTCATTTCCATATAAACAGATTGCATATCGCCATTGGATACAACTTTATTTCTCAATGTACCATACGTTTCATCTTTTAAATCAATACAAACCAGATTCTGCAACCAGCCGGTTAAATCTACATTAACCGATTTAGCGGATGTATTGGTTACTTTATACTTCAGGATGGTTGCCGGCGTGGCTGATTCTTTCGCATTCAGCGGAATGAAGGGAGTATACGCCATCAATGTAACCTTTACCGGCAGATCATTACTTTTAGAAGCATAATCAATAAAAGCAACCGGATATTCGCCAATGAACCCTATATCATCAAAATCTTTCTTGCTTAATTCCCTGGTTACTTTTTGCCGTCCATCGTCAATCGTTATCCGAAATCCCTGATCAATATAACCGGGAGGCTCAAATGTCTGATAACATACTTTCCATGGCCCCAGAGGGGTATCGAAGTTCAGCAGGTGGTCAATCCCATAACCTGTGTTATAGGCATTATTGGCAATCCACCAGTTAGCCAGCGTTCCGTCGCCTCGTACATATAGTTGCCCGGCCATTATACCGCCGCAAGGCATTCCTATCGTTTTCAGTTCTTCGCCTTTATAAACTTTCCGCTCTCCTTTCTGCCCTACATTTCCCACGAAGGATTTTATATTTCCCTTATTCAACGAGACTTTATGATCACCGGAAAATTGTGCAACCGAAAAGAATGGAATACACAACAATATTACTGTTAATTTCAGATATACATTCATTTGTCTATACTTTTATTTATTTGTTTATTTATAAAACAACTATTTTACTCCCCGCCTGATTCAGGCAAATACTAAAACGACAATTTTACTCCCTGCCTGATTCAGGCAAATGCCAAAACGACAATTTTGCTCCCCGCCTGATTCAGGCAAATGCCAAAACGACAATTTTACTCCCCGCCTGATTCAGGCAAATACTAAAACGACAATTTTACTCCCTGCCTGATTCAGGCAAATGCCAAAACGACAATTTTACTCCCCGCCTGATTCAGGCAAATGCCAAAACGACAATTTTACTCCGTTCCTGCATCCTTACCGAATGTGTTGGAGGGAATTTCACAGTTCTTTTCCGGAAACAACGTACTTCTTCACATCAATCGTTCCGGAGACAACGGATAATTGTGGTTTGCCACCTCTGAAAGTAACAGCGCCATAACCCGTATTCGTGCTCAGGAAGCTGGTAAAATCACCAACTTTAGAATCTACATATAATGCTTTTTCTACAGCATCATACCGTACGCCGGTCAGGCCTTGCAATAAAGCATAGCTGGCCAATGCGCGAGCATACCAGTGTCCACATTCATATTCATTGAATGGATTGCGCACGCTGCCATCATACCGGTCGCGGCAGGCACGAACAATGTCCAGTCCTTTGTCTACTTCTCCGGTCATCATCAAATGAGAAGCTACCTGATATTCAATACCTGTCCATACCTCGTCACTGTAAACAAACGGTAAAGACAACTTTCCTCCCTTCGGCCAACTGCATAACAATAGGCCGCCATCCGTTCCAAAAGCAAAAGACGGACGCTGGGGATTGGAGTGATTGATCAGATTCTGCTTCAGATTGTATTTATGGACAGACGCCAGATGGCTTCTGACCTTTTCCGGCTCCAATGATTCCTCCAGGCCGGCTGCGCGCGAAATCCAGGAGCCCAACACACCGTCTGAAAGACAACCCGTTCCATACTGATATTTCGGGCCTTCTTTTTCCAGCAGTTTTCTGGCTTCCTCCGAATAATTCACCGTCCAGGAAACCATTTTAACAGGATTCGGCGCTTTTAATCCTGTCCACTGTATTTTCTGTATGAAGTATTCGCCGTTGAACAATTCTTTTTCCGTATAAGCCTTGCCTTTCGTAACCAAATCTTTGTAGAACGAGGCATCTTCACCCAAATATTCACTCATGGCTATAAACGCATTCAAGGCTCCAAGATAGAAACTGTTATGCATCCCGTCCGGCCCCCAAAATTCAATATCGTACGTATTATGGTGAGGTTCTTCAATCAATCCTGCATGACGTGGGTCCCACGTCTCAATACAATAATGCAAGCTTGCCTTCACTTTCGGGTACATGTCTTTAATAAAAGCGTCGTCACCCGAAATACGCCATTCGCGATACACTTTCATGATTCCTCCCATCTGTCCGTCGGCCGCCGCATGG
>JAIRKZ010000119.1 GCA_031259845.1 Tannerellaceae bacterium
TTGCTGTCACCGGAGCTTGGTTTGCCGTCACCGGGGCTTTGTTTGCTGTCACCGGAGCTTGGTTTGCCGTCACCGGAGCTTTGTTTGCCGTCATTGGGGCTTTGTTTGCCGTCATTGGGGCTTTGTTTGCCGTCGCCGGAGGCTTGTTTGCCGTCGCCGGAGGCTTGTTTGCCGTCATTGGGGCTTGGTTTGCCGTCATTGGAGCCTTGGGGTCAAGCCCTGGGGCTTTCCTGTCGGGCGGCGGAGCTTCGCGTTCATGCACAAAAACCTTGTGTGTGAAAATTAGTGAGATTACATTTCCCATCCTTTACGGATGTTGCGGGTAAGCAGCCTGTTGGCTGTCGTATCATTGGTGATGGTTCGCCGGGCCGGGTCGTATTCAAGTTTCTTTCCGTTGCTCATCAGGGAGACGGAGCCTAAGTTGAATGTTTCGTTCACCTCTTTTGCATATTCGAACGAGCCGGGGCCTTTGCCTTTTCCCCGGCAACCGTCTATCCATCGCTGTAGCCAGGGTTCGGTGGGCGCTTCTACAGGGCGTTCGGGCGCGCAGGGGCTGGAGCGGGGATAGAGGGAGGCTCGCTGGCCGATGAGTTTCGGGTCTTCGCGCAGGAAGCCGGATACAATGCTTCCCTTGTCGCCGGTAAACATCATGCCTTCTATCGGCAGGTCGTCTTCTTCGTATCCTTCGGGGGCCTGAGGCTTCATGCCGCCATCGTGCCATTGGAGGATAACGTTGCCCGATCCGTCTTTACAGGGGACTTCGAAGCGGTAGGCGGCGGCCATCGGGTAAGAGTAATCGTTTACGATGGCGGCCGGCACATTATTCCGCAGGCCGACAATGCGGGAGAAGCGCGTGCTGACAGACGTAGCCGAGCCGAGTTGCAAAGCCTCGAACACCGGCCAGAGGCTGTAATACCCCATGTCGGCAATAGCGCCTGCGCCAAATTCGTACCATCCCCTGAACGTGGCATGCGTATACTGTGGATGATAATCGCGCATCGCGGCCGGGCCGAGCCACAAATCCCAGTTGAATCCATCGGGCACGGGCGGTTTGTCGGCAGGGATAACCGGATATTGCGGCCATACCGGGCGGTTGCTCCAGTTGTGTATTTCCTTCAGCCGTCCGATGGCTCCGTTGTCTATCCAGGATTTAATCTGCGCCATGTCTCCGCTGGCGAAAGCATTATGCGCCATCATGTGCGTAGACAGGGGAGAGGCTTTGGCGGCGTCTACCACCTTCATGGCCTCCGTCATCTTGTTTCCCAAAGGCTTGTGCATGATGACGTGCTTGCCCCGCCGGAGGCAGTCCAGCGCCTGACAGGCATGCTGATGGTCGGGCGACATGATTTTTACGGCGTCTGCATCCTTCATCCTGTCCAGTAATTCACGGTAATCCTCTGCGGCCGCTATGGAGCCCTTGTATCCGGGGCGGTTCTTGCGGTAATAGATTTCTATAACCTCCTTCATAATATTCCGTCCTCCGGGAATACCTTTCACTCCCTCTTTCCAGGCCGGTTCCCCTGTCAGCCGGCGAAGTGCGTCGCGAAGTCCGTTTTCGCTCCAGTGGATGTAATCGTAACTTTCGCGATTAGGGTCGGCAACGCCGATGATTTCAATAGCAGGCGCTCTCAGCAGATCGCCCAGTTCGGCCAGTCCCTCTGTTCCGCAGCCGATATGCACCATGCAAATCTTATCGCTCGGAGCCACCATCCCCTTCTTTGCCGCAGCAAATACATGATGGGGGATGATGCTGAAAGCCCCGATAGCCATACTTGCCGAAAGGAACGAACGCCGGTTCATGGCGCCCGTTAAGTTGTTTCCTGATTGTTTTTCCATGTCTCTCTCTTTTAATTTATTTCTCAGCATTAAAGATAGACAGGATTTCCTGCTGCGCAAGCGCTTTATCAAAGATTCTCAGTTCGTCTATCAGGCTTTGGTCTGAGAGGTGAGACCAGCCGGTAAAGCGCGGCGCCCCCGAACCAACCGACAGGACAGAACAATCATTCCAGTCTATCCCGCTAAAGTCTCCCCGGCAAACGGCCTCTCCGTTGAAGTATATCACGCACGAAGAGGCGGATATCGTAAACGCTATATGTACCCATCCCGCATTTGCAGGGTAGAGCGATGCAGCGTCTCCTCCGTCGAACCAGCTCTCGGCCTCTCCATTGCCCGCGTTCAGCTTGAAGGTCTGCTTCGTAGCGCTGCCTTCGCGGAAGAAGCGGAATCCGCTTAGGCGATTGTTCATCGCCTCCGGGTTAGCCGCGTCTTCCGGGCTTATCACGAGGATACCGGCACGGTCGGGCGAGGCATTCAGCTTATACCAGAACAGGGCGCTAAATTCAGGCTGTAACAGATTGACGCCCCCTTCGGCGTCTTGCGCAGGGAAAGTAAGGTAGCTATCCGGCGCGCCGGCAAAGGCTTTCCCCTTTTTCCCCCCGTCTGCAAAGCCCGGATTACCCGTCTTTGCCGCATAGCCGATACTTACCATCTCCATAAAATCGCCGTCGAAAGGCATATAGAACTGCTCATTGCCATATACAGGCTTGTAGGGCTGCACCTTTTCAAAGCGTACCGAGGCCGAACTCGTCTTGCCCGACAGATCGTTTGCCGCAACCGTCAGCGTATGCACCCCGTTACCCAGCTGAGAGTACGTGAATGCCTCCACCGCCCGGCGATAATCCTTAAAGCTGCCGAACGCCGCGATTTCCTTACCATCCAGGCTTACAGACACCGTTTGGAGTTCTATATCATCCGTCACTTCAAGCTCAATGCTCAGCGAAGTGACGTCTTCCTTCACCCGTATAAGAGTTCCCTCCGACGGGTAATTAATCTTTATTACAGGAGCCGCCCCGTCTGCCCCCGGAGCAACCGGCGTAAGAGGGTCAATACCTTCGTAGCAAGCCGTAAGGCAGGCCATCAGCAGCAACAGGCAGGCCGAAATATATTTTATTGTTTTCATACGTAAATGTTTTATTTAGTGAATACGTTGTTTCTTTTTATTCCCCTTTCAGCGCCGGAAGCAAGTCTGCCTGGTTCTGCGGATAAGGCAGAAACGTAAGGCCCGGGGCGAACGTCCTTCCGTCGTAAGACAGCTCGCCGTACTTTTCCAGCCGTATCATATCGTAGAAGCGCGTACCCCACTCCATGGCCAGTTCGGCAAACTTTTCATCCATCACCTGATTGCTCGTTACGCCCTGCAGCCTGTTTAACCCGGCGCGCGTCCTTACTAAATTAACAGCCTCGTCGGCGCTTATCGACGCGCCCGACGCACCCCGCGTCAACGCTTCGGCATACATCAGCAACACTTCGGCATACCGGATACACGTAAAGTTCTTGTTCGATCCATACTCCGTACGTCCGGGTATATACTGGTCGGTAGGCAGGTAATGCTTCCCGCTGGAGAAGAGGGCGCGTACAAAATCGTTAATCACATCGCCCGAGCGCGTTGTATTGGATACCCATTCCGGCAAGGAAGCATATTTCGGGTCGGCCTTTATCTGGGCGATACCCCTGTCGGTAAACAATACGCTCGTTTCCAAACGTACCGTCTCACCCCTGTCGAGCATGAATTTAATGTATTTCAGGCTGGGCTCGAAGAAGCCCCATCCGCCGCCCAGTCCGGCCACCTTCGGCGTCCAGTTTTGCGGGCCGTAAAAGCCAAAGAGATGCCCTTTCCTGTCTCCCGACCCCTGACCGAAATCAGAGTATTGCCACTCCAGGAGATTCTCTTTATTCAGCTTTCCTTTGGTTTTGAAGAGTTCATAAAAGTCAGCCTCCAGCGCAAACTTGCCGGATTGGATAATCTGCGCCGTAGCGTTGGCCACCTCCTGGTAATCTTTAAGTTCCAGATTGGCCAGCGCTTTTATAGCCAAAGCAGTATATCTGGTAACGCCCCCTTTTATATCCGAACGGTCGCGGGGATGCATATCCGGCAGCAGCGGAATAGCCTCATCCATAAGCCCGGAAATGTATTGCATCACCTCGTCTTTAGACGACAGTCCGGTTGTCATCAGGTTAGTAGGGTCAAAATCAAGCGGGATAAACACGCTTCCCCACACACGCGTGAGGTTAAACATCAGGAAAGCCCGTATCACCTTCGCTTCCGCTATATACTGTTCGGCCAACTGGCTGCTCGCGCCGTTTTCCTTATACAGTTCAATCTGATTGACGGCCGAATAAGTAGTATATATCTTGCGATAGGATGCTTCCCATAGCGAGTTATACATCCAGTAATCTTTGTTGTACCTGAAAAAGTCGGTCTCCATAAAGTCTTGCTGGTCTCCCAGTCCGCCGGCATTTACGTCGTCGCCCCGTACGGCGATAAGCGGATAACATTCCCACCCCATATCATAAGCCGTAGCATATACGCCAATTATGGGCAATATCATATCGGCAGGCCTTGTATAGTCTGTCTCTTCGGTAAGCGCTTTGTTTTCTGCCGGCTCGTCCAGCAAATCATGGCAGGCCGTTAAAAAGAGCAGCAGCATTGCAACGGGATATATCAAATATTTCTTTAACTGTTTCATGTTATTTCTTTTTACGATTAAAACTTTATATTCAATCCAACGGTATAAGTAGCCGGTACGGGATACGCCTGCGTATCAATACCGTTTGCTACCTCGGGATTAAATCCGTTGTAGCTGAATACGGTGAGCGGCCGGTCGGCAGTAAGGGATATCCGCATGGCAGGCATAGCGAGGCCAAACCATTGCCGCCCCCTGACAGTATAGCCCAGCTGGATGTTCTGTATTCTGAAAAAGGAACCGTCTTCTACAAAATAATCGCTCATTTTCTGGTTCCATCCTTTCCTTAGCCCGGCAGACGACGGATATTTGCCGGACGTCCCTTCTCCATGCCAGCGATTAATGGCCAGGTCGGCGTCTATGTTGGTATCGTTCGTCCAGATATATTCTCCCCGTTTACGGTTGAGTATTTTGTTGCCCGACTGCCCCATGATATTAACCGACAAGTCTATGTTCTTGTAGCTGGCCCCGATATGTCCGCCATACATGAAGGAGGGAAAATAAGAACCCAGCGCCACCCGGTCGTCGTCATTCACGGCATCATCCCCGTTCTGGTTTTTATATTTGAAATCACCCGGCTCCAAGCCATTGGCCACCGCGATGGGATCGGCGTTTATCTCTGCTTCATTCTGGTAAACGCCGGCCACTTCATAACCGTAAAAGGCTAATAACGGCTGCCCTACAATCGAGCGTTGGCGAAACTCGGCGCTTCCGCCGTCTATATAAGGCTGTCCGAACAGGTCGCGCACTTCATTCTTCAAGGTAGAAACGTTGAAGCCAATGCTGTATCTGAAATCCTGCCGTATGGCATCTTCCCAGTTTACGGCCAGTTCAAAGCCCGAATTACGGATAACGCCTACATTCCTCATCACCGTACCGCCTACGGCAGGGATATTTACATTGATTGCTGCGTTTTTGGTGTCGCGTATGTAATAATCAGCTTCCAGGCTCAACCGGCTTTGAAGGAAATTAGCCGATACCCCTATATTCGTTTCTTCCGTCTTTTCCCATCTGAGCGAAGAGTAAACGCCCGAAACCGTTGTACCCGAAACGAGTGCATCGTTGACGGCTGTTGTAACCAGGCTTGTAGTTAAAGCGCCGTCGCTGGCTTGTATCTTGTCGTTTCCGAGTTGCCCCCAGCTTGCCCGTAATTTCAGATAATCCGCCAGGCCGCTGTCTCTCATAAATCCCTCTTCAGACAATACCCATCCGGCTCCTATGGTAGGGAAATACCCCCATTTTTCCTGATACTTGGAACTTCCGTCTGCCCGCATGGTTCCGTATAGCAGGTATCTGTTGGCGTAATTGTACGAAACACGTCCGAAATACGACATCCCATACTGGCGCGTACCATCGTCTTTAACATCATCCGCCGGAACGGTTTCCGCCTGGTCTATATACCACGATTGCTCCTGCCCGAGGGGGAAGTTCAACCCTTTAGCTTCGAGCAGCGTATACGATTCGTCGCGGAAAGAAGAACCGGCCATTACCGAGAAGCTGTGATTACCGATTTCTTCCGTATAAGTAAGCAGGTTATCCCAGGTTATATCCGAATAAGTGATGGCTCTTTTAATAATCGAAGCATCTTTCCGCTGGAAATTATCGCCCAGATAGTAAGGAAGCAATACCTCCCGCTCGCCGAGGCTGCTGTAAGCCTGGTTGTAACTCGTCTTAAACGTCAATTTCCGGGGAACCAAGTTGATATTGGCATAAAAGCCGGTCAGTAATTTATTGATCAAATGCTTTTTATCCGAGTAGGCAAGCGTAGGAAACGGGTTCTGTCCGCCCCTGTAACCCAAATCCTGTGCATTCGCAAATTTATCGGGCGTTGCCGCTTCGTTAGACGCATCGTAGACCGGAAGAATCGGCACGGCAAAATAAGCCTGGTTCCAGGCGCCCGCTTCTTCGGGATATTTGGTAGCCTGGCTCCAAATCACATTTCCTCCCAGCGTAAGCCAATCGGTTGCCTTATAATCCAGTTTCGTGCGAAGGTTGAAGCGTTCATATTCATTCTTCATATCCAGGATACCTTCCTGTGCGAAATAATTTGTCCCGATAGAATAAGAAGCCCTGGAACTTCCTCCCGATACATCCATACTATAGTTCTGGATGCTGGCCGGGCGCAGTATTTCTTTGTACCAATCGGTATTTACGTCGGGCACATTCGGATTAATACGGCTCCGTCCGTAACGCAGCATCGCCTTTTCTATATTGGCCGCGTCGGAAGCCGATCCCGATTCCATAGCCATACCTGCGTATTGTTCGGCATTGGCCATTTTAAGTACATTCCGGGCTACCTGGTAGCCATAATAACCGTCGAAGGTAACCTCCGTTTTCTTGTCGTATCCTCCGGATTTTGTTTCGATGAGGATAACGCCATTAGCCGCCCTCACGCCATAAATAGCCGCAGCCGAAGCATCTTTCAATACAGACATGGACACGATATCCGCCGTGTTCAGGAAGTCTATATTGCTGTAAAATATCCCATCCACCACGTATAGCGGCGCTTCATTGTTGTTCTTCCCGTCATTACCCGGATACGAACCGACTCCTCTGATTCTTACGGAAGGAGAATTGCCCGGGCCGCCGCTGCTTACTATCTGAAGCCCGGCTACCTTACCCTGTAATGCCTGCATCGCCTGTCCGGAAGGCGTTTTCGTAAGGTCGTCCGATCGCAGGGTGGTAATGGAAGAGGTAAGGTCTTTCACTTTACTGCTTCCGTAGCCGATAACCACAACCTCTTCCAGCCGTTGCGTATCCTCCGCCAGTTCCGCATTTATAACGGCCTTTCCGTCAACAGGAATTTCCTCCGTCAGCATTCCTATATAACTGAATACAAGGATAGCATTTGCCGGCACATTGGCTAATGTATAATCTCCATCCAGCGTTGTTATCGTGCCACTTGTTGTTCCCTTTACATGCACGTTTACACCAATAGCAGGGAATTTGGTGGCTTTTTCAGTTACTTTACCTGTAACTGTCAGATTGTTTTGAGCAAACACCCCCAGAGCGGATGTTGACAAAAATAGACAAAGCAAAAATTTAATTCTCATCAATTACAATTTTAGGTTTAACATATTTTCGATAGTGTTTGCGCAAAAGAACTTTTAATAGATAAAAAATACAAAATTTACCATACGTAAACATTACGATGTGTAAACAAAACGGTTTCCTTCACTACGTTTTTAGTACGATACCCCATTTTATTCCCATGTATGACAGCTGTTTGGGGAACTCCTTTAATAAATATCTTCACTTCATTGATGACAGATGCTTTGCAGGCACAACAAGCCCTCTACTATACCGGAACATCATACATATCAATATTCCGCCATAAATTATTTGTCGCATATTAGCGGCAATAGCGTTAGGCATACCGACAAAACGCAAGACTTCGGGCAAAAAAACAAGAAATGCAGCCGCAACAACGCTTCCCCACAGGTTCTGCATGCCTCCGATAATACGATGGACAGGATAAAAATAGATTCGTCCACGGTAAAACTTGTCGGGTCTATATAACTGATG
>JAIRKZ010000169.1 GCA_031259845.1 Tannerellaceae bacterium
CAAATTATCAGTGAAGGATAATGAATAGTCATCTTATTTACATTATTTATTACAAGTATTTATGGAAAAAAGTATTAAAGGTACGCGAACCGAACAGAATTTATTAAAATCGTTTGCCGGCGAATCACAGGCAAGAAGTCGTTACACCTTCTTTGCCAGTGTAGCAAAAAAGGAAGGTTATGAACAGATTTCCGGCGTTTTCAGAGAAACAGCCGAGCAGGAAAAAGAACACGCCGAACGTTTCTTTAAATTCCTTGAAGGAGGGATGGTAGAAATTACAGCTTCTTTCCCAGCCGGCGTGATAGGGAATACGATGGAAAATTTAGCGGCAGCAGCAGCCGGCGAAAACGAAGAATGGAATGAATTATACCCCGTTTTTGCTACTATAGCAGAAGAGGAAGGATTCAGGAACATCGCTGTTGTTTGGCGTATGATTGCAAAAGTAGAACAGGAACACGAACGCCGTTACCTGAAACTTCTTGAAAACCTGAAAGAAGGAAAAGTATTTGAAAAAGACGAAGAAATTGAATGGCAATGCCGCAATTGCGGTTTCATCCACAAAGGAAAGAAAGCTCCGGGTAAATGTCCTGCCTGCGACCATCCGCAAGCATTCTTTGAGCCGATGAAGCAAAATTATTAATTCTTTGGACAAAATAAAGAATTAAATTCGGAAGAGCAGTCAAATAAGCGGCTGCTCTTCTTTTTTCTTTATCTTTGGCGCTATGAACTCGTTTGACGGATATGTGGGTATACGGATTTGGGATGGACAGTTGGTAAATGACGCTATCTTTGCGTTGTTGCTTGCTTTGCTGATTATGTTTGCATTCGTGTATCGTTCAAACTATCGCTTGTTTGCAAAGATGGTGCGCGACGTATTTTACCTGAAAGAGCGGCTAAGTTTATTTGAAACGGTAATAGGGAATGAGTTTGTATTCCGGAATTTTATGATTTTCCAGTCGTTGTTTCTTACCGCTCTTTCCATCTTTGCGGTGGGGCATGTATACCGGCTTTTTGAATTTCCGGATATCCGGACGAATTTAGGGCTTATAAGTATTATCTTTCTTAGCGTTCTCCTGTATTATTATTTCAAGCAATTTCTTTATGGCCTGATAGGCTTTGTTTTTACCGATCCGGAGAAGTACAAATTCTGGAAAACCAATTATTATGCGATAACCGGCTTTTGGGGAGTATGGTTGTACATCCCTGTCTTTTGGCTGGTTTTTATAGGGAATTATATTGAAATAGCCCTGATATTGTTTGCTGTATGGTATGTATTGTATCGTTTTTGGTTAATTTATAAGTCGGTACGGATATTTCACATTCGTAGTATGGGTTTTATATATATATTTTTGTACCTTTGCGCCCAAGAAATTTTACCTTTATTATTTATATACGAATGTTTGGTTTATTTGTATAACGTTATTGAGAAAAGCGCTATATGGCATTGAATATCAAAAAATTACTGGTGTCGCAACCGAAGCCCGCATCTGAAAAATCCCCTTACTTTGACATTGCTGAAAAGTATGGAGTTGAGATAGATTTCCGGCCGTTTATAAAAGTAGAGCCTCTTTCCGCAAAGGAATTCAGGCAGCAACGGATTAATATCCTGGACCATTCGGCTATTATTTTCACAGCTCGTACGGCTATTGATCATTTCTTTCATTTATGTGAAGAATTGAGAGTGACTATCCCGGAAACAATGAAATACTTCTGTATGACGGAAGCTATTGCCGTGTACTTGCAGAAATATACGGTATACAGGAAACGCAAAATCTTTTTTGCCGCCACCGGGAAATTAGAAGAATTGGTGGTCATTATCGGGAAGCATGCGAAAGAAAGTTATCTGGCGCCTATATCGGATGTACACAAAGATGACCTGTTTGTGCAGTTGGATGTAAAAAAGATAAACTACACAAAGGCTGTCATGTTCCGTACGGTGAGCAATGATTTTTCGAAAGAAGAAGAGTTCAATTACGATATGTTGCTTTTCTTCAGTCCGTCGGGGATTGCTTCTTTGTTGAAAAATTTCCCTGATTTCAAACAGGAAAATATAAAAATAGGCTGCTTTGGCCCTACAACGGCGAAAGCGGTGAAAGACGCCGGTTTGCGCCTGGATGTAGAAGCCCCCACGCCAGAGGCGCCTTCGATGACGGCGGCATTGGAGCAATACCTCAAGAGTGAGTTGAGCAACGCTAAAAAGAATGGTAAATAACAATCAATACGCCTTTTCGAAAGAAGAACGACTGTCAT
Source organism: Tannerellaceae bacterium (assembly GCA_031259845.1). Classification (GTDB taxonomy): domain Bacteria; phylum Bacteroidota; class Bacteroidia; order Bacteroidales; family Tannerellaceae; genus DFXE01. Next base: position 2,251 of record JAIRKZ010000169.1, read on the forward strand.
GGAAACGCCACATTGATTTGCTTTTCGAGAAAGGGCAGTCTTTTGTGGCGTTTCCTTTGCGGGTTATTTATTTACTGTTGGATGAAAAGAAAGACGCATCGGTATCTATATTGGTAAGCGTATCGAAAAGAAAATTCAAACGGGCCGTTGATCGAAATCAAATCAAACGCCGGGTGCGCGAAGCGTATCGTATACAGAAGCATAATCTGACGGCGCCTTTGGCTGAAAAAGAGAAAGCCATGTTTGTTGCTTTCCTTTATATAGATAAGGAAGTCCATTCTTTTTCTACGATAGAGAAGGCCATGAAGAAAGCAATTAAAATTCTGCAATCAAAATATGATTAAGCGTTTTTTTACAGCCATTCTTTTATTGCCGGTATATTTCTACAGATATTGTATTTCTCCACTAACGCCGGCATCGTGCAGGTTCGTACCTACTTGTTCCGAATATGCCGTGCAGGTGTTGAAGAAACATGGGCCGGTAAAGGGCCTGTGGTTATCCATTAAGCGGATACTTCGCTGCAATCCCTGGGGAGGAAGCGGATACGACCCGGCGCCATGATAACCTATTATAATGTACATACGCATTCCCCGTCCCGCCGTTTGGACGAAGTGGCCATACTGAACCGGATTATAAGAGGAAAAGAGGAAAAGGAGAAATGCAAAGAGGAGGCTGGCCTTTTGAGCGCAGGTATCCACCCCTGGTATATGGAAGATGTGGCGGAACAGATGAAACAACTACAATACATAGCCGCATTACCCGGAGTGGTAGCGATTGGCGAAGCCGGTTTAGACAGGCTGACAGGTATACCCATTGATATCCAGCAAGACGTATTCGCCCGGCAAGCCCGTCTTGCCGAAGCATTACAAAAGCCATTTATCATTCATTGCGTAAAAGCCTGGGAAGAATTAATGGCCGTAAAGAAACAAATCAAACCAAAAACAGCCTGGATTATTCATGGGTTCAGGGGAAAACCGGATATGGCGGAGCAGTTGGTACATCAAGGCTTCTATCTGTCGTTCGGAGCGTATTTTAATCCCGCTTCACTTCCAATAGCCTATCCCGGTCACATTTTGACGGAAACAGACGATAAAGATAGCGACATTCAAATGGTATACAGCCGGATAGCCTCCGCCCTGCATATAACGGAAGAAGAATTGGGAAAACAAATTCAAAAGAACGTCAAGGCTCTTTTTCCTTTTATTTAGGAAAGAATTTGTATTTTTGTCCTGAAATTCAGGAAAGGGTATGAGAAAAGATGTCATTAAGTCGCTTATTGCTATCAAGCAGCGTGAAATACCGTTCGAGGTTATTGAACGCAATATAAAATTGCCGATAGACCGCAAAAAGATTATCACCATCCCGGGCGTGCGTCGTTGTGGTAAATCTACATTGATGGAGATTGCTATAAACACTCTTGTAGAAGGCGGCGTACCACGGGAGAATATCCTGTGGCTGGGTTTTGATGATGAGCGTTTGAAGAGTATGGCGCCTGAAGAATTGGATGAGGTAATCACTTCGTATATGGAAATGTTTCCAGATATTCCCATCAAAGATGTTTATATGTTTTTTGATGAAATCCAGCTTATCAGGGATTGGGAATACTTTGTATTGCGGGTTTACAAGTCTTATTGTAAAAATGTCTATGTGTGTGGTAGTAATGCCACAATGCTTTCCTCAGAATTGAGTTCGGCATTGAGAGGTTATCCGCTCGAATATGAAACATATCCGCTTTCATTCAGCGAGTATTGCCGTTTTAGAGGAATTAATACAAATAGCTATCTCGAACAGGATAAAGCAAGGTTGAGAACGGCTTTTGAAGCGTATAATGAGGAAAGCGCATTCCCTGAAGTCGTGCTGACAGCATCCAAGTCGGAGCAATTAAAATTGTTGCAGGGTTATTTTGACACGATGCTGTTGAAAGATTTGGCCGAGCATTACAAAATATCAAACACAAACGTGGTAAGATATTTTGTAAAACGTATTATGGCAAACCTGACCAAACCAACATCCATAAATGCCATATATAAAGATATAAAATCTCAGGGTTTGAAAGTGGGTAAGGATGATTTATATCTATGGGCAAATTATATATGTGATATCTTCATGTTTATCCGTATTCCAAAATATGATCGTTCCTTGATAAAGGAACAAAATTCACTTGATAAATATTACTGTATCGACAACGGTTTGCGGGGAGCAGTACTTATGCCGCAGAGTGATGATAATGGGAAGAAGCTGGAGAATACGGTTTTCATGCAACTGAAACGGACCAAACGGCCGCTGGATAAAATTTCTTATTATCAAGGTACCGGCGAATGTGATTTTGTATTCCAGCGTAATGACAGCGTTATCCAACTCATACAGGCCACTTGGGATATGTCCGGCGAGAATACCCGCGAACGAGAAGTTGCAGGTATTCTGGAGGCTTCACGTGCAACCCGGTGCGACAATCTTTTTATTGTCACAAAAGATGAAGAGGGTGTAATAAGCCGGGAAGGCAAGCAGATAAATGTAGTGCAGGCCTGGAAATGGTTATTGCAGAATAACTGAATAATACGTCTTGTGACGGGCCGTCTGAAAGGGCTGAAAATATTTGTGAGTGTTTTGAGTTATGCTTACTTTTATGGCCTATTAATATGTTATAAATTAAGACGATGAATTTTGTAGAAGAATTAAGATGGAGGGGCATGATTCACGATGTAATGCCCGGAACGGAAGAACAGTTACAAAAAGGAATGGTTTCGGGGTATGTAGGTATCGACCCTACGGCCGATTCATTACATATCGGGCACCTGGTAGGCGTGATGATGCTGAAGCATTTCCAGCGGGCGGGGCATCGGCCTATCGCTCTTATTGGCGGCGCTACCGGAATGATTGGCGACCCGTCGATGAAGTCTGCCGAACGTAATTTATTGGACGAGGAAACGCTTCGCCGTAACCAGGAAGGTATCAGGAAACAGTTGGCTAAGTTTCTCGACTTTGATTCGGACGCCCCGAACGCAGCAAAGCTTGTAAATAACTATGACTGGATGAAAAATTACTCATTCCTCAATTTTATCCGCGACATAGGCAAACATCTTACCGTAAATTACATGATGGCGAAAGATTCCGTGAAAAAGCGTTTAAGCGCAGACTCGAGCGCCGGAATGTCTTTTACCGAATTTTCGTATCAATTGTTGCAAGGGTATGATTTCCTGCATCTATACGAGGAGGAAGGCTGCCGCATACAAATGGGCGGTTCCGACCAATGGGGGAATATTACAACCGGGACGGAGCTGATTCGCCGCAAAGCAGGCGGGGAAGCCTTTGCACTTGTTTGCCCGCTTATCACAAAGGCCGACGGTACGAAATTCGGAAAAACCGAGTCTGGTAATGTATGGCTCGACAGACAGTATACGTCGCCGTATAAATTTTATCAATTCTGGATGAATGTGAGCGATGAGGATGCAGCCAAATACATCAAAATATTTACAGCCTTAAGCAGGGAAGAGATTACAGCCCTGGAAGAAGAACAGGCCGCCGCTCCACACCTTCGCCCGTTGCAAAAGCGTTTGGCAAAAGAAATCACGATAATGGCCCACTCGCTTGACGACTATGAACTGGCCGTGGAAGCATCCGGTATCCTGTTCGGCGCTTCCACATCCGAAACGTTGAAAAAGCTGGACGAAGACACCCTGCTATCCGTATTTGAAGGAGTGCCTCAGTTTGAGATAGCTGAAAATGAATTGTCAGGGGGCATTAAGGCAATAGACCTATGTACCGAAAAGGCTGCCATATTCCCCTCAAAAGGAGAGATGCGCAAGCTGGTGCAAAGTGGCGGCGTAAGCCTGAATAAAGAAAAATTAGCCGGAGCGGATACGCTTATAGACAGCTCTTATTTATTAAATAATAAATATTTATTAGTGCAGAAAGGTAAAAAGAATTATTACCTGTTGATTGCCAAATAAATCGGAGTAAAGAAAAAAGCTGCCCCCGGATACTCCCTATTGACGAAAATCGTTCAAATTTGTGTTTTTCGTCAATAGTGTGTTTGTCAGCGTTTCGTGACGAATTGCAGGAATCGGGAGTTAACGCAAATAACATCGTTTTTTTTCAATTTTGAAGAACGAGATAATAGAGATTAAGTCAAATTGAATTTGCATATTACGCACGCAAGCGCGATTTTTGCAGGATGAAATATGAGGAATGGCAGAAAAAGGCCAATCGATTTGTGGCGATGACAGACTATACAGTAGAAAAGTTCAATGAACTGCTTCCTTACTTTGAGGAAGCACATGGGGAATATTTATCGGAATACCAGATGGATGGCAAACGGCGTAAAGGGGGGCGGGCTTACACGATGTATGCAAACAGCCCCCTTCCCTGTATGGAGGAACGTTTAGCGTTCATACTATCGTATTTGAAACTGAAT
>JAIRKZ010000013.1 GCA_031259845.1 Tannerellaceae bacterium
CCTCTAAAATTTACAAACAAAATTTTGTCCCTAAAAATGATTGGAATACTCTTTTGGAGATGATAGATATGACAAATGATTTTTATTCTCAATCTATAATATTGAAATACAACAACTAACTTGACATGAGATGAAGTCAATAGAAAGCGTCGCCCCAATACTTACCTGCGCGGGATATATGGCCAAAATCGCCGCCATTGAGAACCATGCCGGCGTTTTAGCCATATCCGCCTACAGAGACGTGCTTGCATACTTATAAAGCACTAAAACTTATATCTAATTTACGATTATTCAAAACGTCTACTTCTGTCCCATTAATCTGTATACCATCCTTTAAGTTTACAGATATCTTGTAATTACCAGTCCCGGAAGGTAATAAGAATTCAGAAGTAAACAGTTCGGCAGGAATAGAAACAGACCCTTTTCCGCTGTATGGATGGTAAGCATTTAAAGAAAAACTTCCTCCCCAGCCAAAGTTGTATAAAGTGGTTTCATAAACATTATTTCCTACATGGATCAATGCTAACTCATATTCTGTATTCCATACAACCGGTGAATCGGAAGAAGTTTTAGCCCAACTCCAACCGTTCAGATAAATAACATCCGGATAACCCGTCATCGGGCAAGCATAAAAAGCGCCGCTGAAAATATCGACTCGTATTATATAAGTTCCATCTACAGAAGATACTGTCCATGTAGTGTTGCCAATACCATCAAACAAATCGTTATCGCCTTTAAGTTTTTTCAAATCAATAGATGATGATATCGTTTGCCCTTTTTTCAAATCTATCCTGGATTCATAAATGTAATTTGCTCCTGATTTTAGCGGAATATTTGTTCCGGCAAAATCTATATTATCCTGAATTGAAATACCATTAATTTTGACCTGATCCGGTTCAAATTCCAAGGTCTTATCACTTCCTAACAAACGGATACTTGTACATTCTTCACCCTCAAAATAGATTCTGATTTCTAAATGACCTCCTGCAGAAGTATAGAAACTTTGTCCTGTATTGTTAGTAGTTCCTTTTACTATTTCTTTTCCATCCCATAATATATAATTGTCTTCTCCTCCTTTTTTGAACCGGAAGTTTCCGGATGCGATCTCTCCCCACATTCCGGTCTCCGGGTTGTCTCCATCGGGTGGTATCCAGGAATAATAACGTTGTTGTCCGCTTCGGAAACCTTTCATTTTCATTTTTTCTTTTTCTGTCAAAATTTCCCCATCCTGCCAATGACCGGATATTGTACCCAGAATATAAAAACAGTCGGAAGAAGGTAAAGGCGACCATATTGCATATTTACCTATATCCAAATCAAATGTATAAGGATTAAAAGATATCTTATAAGATGCTTCAATGTCGTGTCCTACTGGAATAAGATCTTTTCCAAGAGAAATTATTTGTCCATCTTTTATTCCCCAGAATAGACCTGACGTCTGTGTGGATGTGGAAAAATGGCCGCGAGCATTGGCAGGGAAGGTATTCTCAACTTCGAAAGTATTACCATTTTTTGCCATTTCATAAACGGTATTGTTTTCCAGAATAAGATACAAACGATCAAGTTGCGGAACACTTACATTTGAGATTGTAAAGTCTTTTTCTTCTTGGTCTTCCCGGCTGTTTTTCAATGAGAACCTGATTTCCAGGGAACCATTCGTAGCCCCTGCTAATAAAGGAATTGTAATTTTTTCATCCACGTTGAACGTTTTTCCTAACAACATCTGTATCTTCTCTGTTAAAAGAGTTCCTAACTGATCGTATATGGAAATAGTATACATCCCTAAATTTCGTTCGTCTGTAACAGTGCCCTGAATAGTTATCTCTTCTCCGTAACAGAGGCCTCCCTGTGGTGAAACAGTCACATCTATTGTGGGTTTAGCCTTATCAATATCGCTTCCTTTATCATCACTGCATGATGCCCAAAAGAAAAGCAAAGACATCACTTCTAATATCATATATTGTAGTTTCATTTTTTAAAAATTTTATGGATTATACATAAATTATTGTTTTATAAATCGGAGATCCGACTTACTAAATGGCAGAGTTCGGTCGGATTCAATACTTATTCCCATTTTCAGATCATTATATCCGGTATACTTTTGCCAACAATCTTTATTCCCTAATCGTACTGCATACTCAGGTCTATCATACAATGCTTTTTCCGGATCCGGCAATGATAGATATAGGTTGTATTTTCCTGGCTTAATCTCTTGTGGCAAGGAAATTTCTTTCTCTATCTTTTGTAATGTACCCGGCACCCACCTTCTCGGATCCTCTCCCAAAGAAGTTTTATATATATCCGTTTTGTCAACAGAGGCAAGAATTATTTCTGCTTTCCGGGGATTATAAGGAGACGTGTACCCTATATTTTCGATTTCCAAGTAGAGAAATAGTCCTGATCCGGGAATATGCTTATCGGATATTTTCCCTTTTCTTAGTACAAACCGATATCCCATTTCACGAACAATATTGTCCATGCAGCCTTCTGTAATCCACTTATCATTTACCCCCCGGTAATAATCCTGATTAAGATATGACCAACGTAATTTGCGCATCTCGGCTTGTACTTTTTTACAGTCTGCCGGATCAATACCTGAAGGAGGACAAGTCTCTCCACCCATAGGGACATATAATCCCTCTACCCCCAAAAAGTCTTTATCAGCTATTATATCTTCATACGTACCATAATCATCTGCACTTGCTAAAAAGCAGTCATTATGATGTCCGATTCGAGCAATCGCTTGAGATGTAAATGCGTGGTTTTCTTTTAACGGTGAGTTAATTCCAGTATATTGGCGTTTATATGCCGGCGTACGTACCTGTACAAACCGATCTTCCGGTAATACCTGAAGTATTTTATCCAAAACCGTTTTTCTTGCTTGTGGCGTATTCAGCTTATTTGAAGTATAATACCATTCTCCCCATGCGCCTATCATACCTGCTTGCATAAGAGCAATAATATCTTTATGCTTTTCAAGCAAAGGAGCCAATTGTTCCAAATGCAATTCAATGGTTGATAACGGAGCATCCGGATCATTCTCGTTTTTTGAATAGGCAAATCGTAGAAGTAATTTAACACCTGCATTTCGTATCATGTTAAAATCTGCTTCTAATTTGTCAATTAATTCTTGTGGTAATGCTTCATAACGAAAGTCGTTCAGATAATATACCCGAAGAACAAGCGAGATATTTGTGTCAAGAAGACCTTTCAAGTCCGATTCGCTGAGTAATCCTGCGGGTTGACTTAAATGTCGGTAGAATCCACGTTCAGGATTTGGAAACAGATCAAAGGAAATGCTATAATTGATCTCTTGCATTCCAATTTGATCCATATCTTTCTCTTTATTACTACTACAAGAAAGATAACTGATCAAAAGAACACCCATACATAAAAGGGTTCCTGTTAATTTATTTATTTTCTTACATTCCATAACCAGGATTCTGTTTTACTTCTCCTTTTCCGTCGTTGATAACAGATAACGGTAAGGGGAATAATTCTTTATATTTATTAGCATAAGGTGTTTGCGATACTTCAATAGCTCTTTCTATGAATTTATCATGTCGAATAAGGTCTGCACGATATTGTCCATTTTCACACCAAAATTCATGGCTCCTTTCTGTTAATAACCGATCAACAAATTTCTCTTGGGAATCGACTTCACTAAATGGCAAATCATTTAAACCTGCCCGGTTTCTTACCTGATTCACATAGCGGAGAGCCTCTTCCATACTACCCCGGTCTGCTCCCGGTTTCATCACTAATGCTTCTGCCAGAGATAAAAGAACATCTGCGTATCTGTATATTATAATATCTATAGCCGAAGCGCCTCCAGAGGCAGAAACTTCAGGATCATATCCAAATTTCATAGGAATAGGTCCAAGTCCTAATGGGGAACTCGGAGTGTCTCGTGTAACGGTTTCACCTGACACATCTGTATACTCGGAAAGCAGATAAGTTCTCCGTACATCACCTGATTCAAATGTATCATAAAACCACCAGGTACTGCTGATTGCTCCCCAGCCTGGATTCATTCCATTTTGTTCGAAGTTGGTCGGGAGCGCCATCAAATGCCATTGATTCACACTTGGTCCTTCATACGAACAAGGGATAGCCCAAATAATTTCTTTGTTCCCGGAACCTTGTCCTCCTAATTCAAACATTCGAGCATAATTATCCATCAACTGATAACCATATTTAGCGTCCATTAATTCACGGGCAAGTTCTTCTACTTTGTTATACAGGGCTTTATCTTTTACCGTTTCGTGGAGATAAAGACGAATAAGCAGCATTTTGGCTAATCCTTTACTGAATTTGCCATATTCGGCTGCATTCGGCATGGGTAAATGTTCTTCGGCATATAGAAGGTCTTCTTCTATAAATTGTACCATTTCTTCATGAGAAAGACGAGGCAATGGTTCTTCATTTAAAGGATTGGATAATACTTCCAAAGGAGCGATAACTAATGGCCCGTACATATCAAAAAGAATGTAAGAAAGCATAGCTCTGGCACACCGGACTTCCGCGCCATATTGTTGCTTTAATTTATCGGGAACATTACTCCTTTCTATCTGATCCAATGTTAATGTAGAACGGCTGATTTTATTTGCATACCCCTGAGGGTCTTCTCTTTTATAATAAAACCAGGTTACATCGGTGGTTTCCGGGAAGAAATTTAATTCTGAACAGATGAGTGCCGGGCCCCATGTATGTGTCAGGATTTCTGTTGTAGCATCTAAAATAAACATAACACCTCTTTCTGATGGCGTATATATTCCATCCCACCAGTTGCCTCTCAATGGATAATAACAAGAGAGTACCAGCGCTTGTAAATCTTCTTCTGTTTGCGGGAAATTGGAAGGATTTATTTCTGAATAATCTATGGGATCAAGATCAACACAACTCATGTATAAACCGCATCCCACAAATAATCCGACAATGTATGTTTTGAAATTTTTCATAATCATATTTATTGTTTATTGTTTAAAATGAGATATCTAATCCAAAGCTGAAAGTACGCGCATTAGGATATGCTGCTGTATAATAATCGGTTTCAGGATCCAGTCCTCCATAGGGAGTAATTACGAAGAGATTGTTGGTGCTTGCGAATATCCTTAATTTAGAGATAACTTTCGTTTTATTCAAGAGATTACCGGGTAAGGTATATCCTAATGTTATATTTTGCATCCGTATAAACCATGCTTTTTCATAAAAAAAGTCCCCGGAGGTATAATTTGTGTTCCAACCTGTAAATGAACTCGGGTGAGTAGTGGAGGGATTGTCCCATGTCCAACGGTCTTTAACAGAGCGTAGAGCATTGTAGCCATAGCGGGCAATACCATCCCCCGATACACCATAAGCACTTTTGGTCGGATCTGCCATCATACGATCAAACATTCCATTGAATGAAAAGCTGAAATCAAAATCTTTATATTTTAATTGATTGGTCATACCTGCCATCCACCCCGGATCGGCTGTTCCTAATAATTCCGTATCTGCATCATCAATAATGCCATCCGGCTTTCCGGTTAATAGAAAACGACCATTTTCATCAACCGCAGGATCACCATTATCGTCTCTGGTATAACCGTTAATATCTTTAATAACAATACTCCCTGGCATTGACAATGGTTGGGATTCAGGAGTTTCATCTCCTATTTGCATGATATGACTTGCCCGGCGGCTATATATAGGTCTTAATGGAGCATTATATTTCTCGTATACGGAAGGTTTCCAGTCTGGAGCTCTTTCTTTCCACTTGTCCTTATAGGTTGTAAAAGTAATGTTGGTATGCCAGGAAAAATCAAGCGTTGAAATATTATTTGTATTTAATGTTACTTCAAATCCTGTACTTTGAGTTTTACCGATATTAGCAACTACGCTCGAAATTTCATGATACGTATTTAAAGGCTTTGTAGCAAGCAGATCGGAAATCACCTTATGATAAAATTCCGCTGTAAAGAATATCCGGTTATTCAATACACTTACATCTAATCCCAAATTATATTCTGTTGTCGTTTCCCATTTTAAATCAGGGTTCTCTAAACGCCCCATAAAGACTCCTATTTGCTTGGATTTATCTTCTCTGTTGTATGCTTCGCCGGCATAATAAGTAGCAAATGCATTTCCGCCTATATTGGAGTTTCCGGTTTGTCCCCAGCTAGCCCTTATTTTAAACATACTTAGCCAATTGGTTGCCGATTGCATGAATTCTTCCTCACTAAGGGTCCAAGCTGCGGCGACAGAAGGGAAATAACCCCATTTATTATTTTTTGCAAAAATACTAGCGCCATCTGCTCTGAACGTTGCTGTCAGATGATAACGATTTTTTAAAATATAGTTGCCTCGAAGAAAATAAGATAACATTTTATTTTCAGAAGAACCCGATCCTACGATTTTACTGCCGGCACCAGCTCCCAGATTATTATAAATAAAACCATCCGTCAGAAAGTTGTTATTACCGGAAGATACATTGTCGCTATTGAATTGTTCATAAGAAGCACCCAATAATAAATTGACATGATGGATATCCTTGAACGTTTTCATATAATTGGCCGTTGCATCTAACAGGTATTGGTTATTATCATTAGAAACAATTTTCGCAATTCCTTGCCGGTTAAAACCGTTTAATGTCGTTTTTGGCTGATAAAGCTTTCGATCCATGGTAGCTCTATCAATACCTGCATTCACTCGAAGCCTTAATCCGTCAACAGGCGTAACTTCTATAAAAACATTCCCTAAAACGCGATCCGTATATCCATGGTCTATATTGTTCAACAATGAAAAAGGATTGGGTTGAGCCCCTAATAAAGGATTCACCGGATATGTATTCGTTTCCGTATCATACGCTTGGACATGTGGTCCCATTTGTACGGCAGAACGGATAATACCGGAGTTTTCCCAAGGCTGATCCCCTAACTGGGTATTCTCATTATTAAGCCTGCTAAGAGTCAGGTTTAATCCGACTTTAAAGATATCCCATACTTTTTGGTCAAAATTACTACGCAACGTGTAACGTTTAAATCCGGAATTACGAACAATACCGTCTTGGTTATAATGGTTAAATGAAACACGATAATTTGTCTCTTTACTACCTCCTTCAACCGTCAGATTATGTTCCTGTACTTTGCCGTCACGAGTGATCAAACCCAGCCAGTCGGTACCTTCTCCTGCTTCTGCAATTTCAGTGTCAGTATAAGGAAGCGTATATCCCAAACCATTTACGGGGGATTTAATAGCTTCTTCCAATGTCTTGCTACCCCAAGGATATACTCTGTTATCAAATATCCACTGTTCCCAAGACGACTTGTTTTTTTCAGTCATCCATTCATTTAGAGACAGCAAATCATATGTATCTGCATATTTCTGATAAGAGAAATTTGTAGAATAACTTATTTTTGCCTTTCCTTCTTTCCCTCGTTTTGTAGTGATGAGTACAACTCCATTCGCAGCCCTTGCTCCGTATATGGCAGTTGTACTTGCATCTTTTAATACTTCTATTGATTCGATATCATTCGGATTCAAGAAATTTAATATACCCTGGGTACCCGCATCCATTTTACCATCTCCACTTCCCGGTTGATCCAACACGGCAATGGGAAATCCGTCAACTACATATAATGGATCATTGCCGGCGTTGATAGAACCGGCGCCTCGGATAAGAATATCCAGTCCGCCACCAGGCTGGGCGCTATTTTGCCGTACATACATACCGGCGGCTTTTCCAGCAAGAGCATGACCCACCGAAGACACTCCCGTCAGATTTATATCACTGGATTTAACTGTCGAAATGGCTCCTGTTAAATCTCTTTTTCGCATCACTCCGTAACCTATCACTACCACTTCTTCCAGTGTTTGAGTATCTTCGACCAGTGTAATTTGCAGCGTCGTCCGGTTTCCCACATTAAGTTCCTGTGTGATATATCCGATATAGGAGACTTGCAGCACGGCATCCTCTGTCACCGTTAATGCGAAACTTCCGTCCGCATCGGCCACAGTTCCGTTCGTCGTGCCTTTTTCCCTGATATTCGCGCCGATGATGGGTTCTCCAGCCAAGTCTACCACCGTGCCGGTGATACGTTTGGTCGTTCGGTTCGAATTTGTTGCCGGCCGTACTTTGAGAAGGATTTGCCTGTTTGCGATTTCAAAGGTCAGTCCTTTACCGGTCAGAACTTTCTGCAATAAGGCGTAGATCGTTTCCTGCCGAACTTGCACGGAAATGCGTTGCGACTGGTCAATACTGTTGTCGAGCATGAAGGTATAGTCTGTTTTCTGCTCGACGGCGTCGATAAACTCTTTCAATGTCGCGTCACGGAGCGACAGGTCTATCTTAGGTGTTTGGGCAAAAAGTTGATTTACGGCAAACAAAACTATAAAAAGAATGAAATTTAATTTTTTCTTGTACATAAATCATGTGTTTTTAAGTGCGAAATAATGAATAATGATATTAGATTAAAAAATTACCGTTACCTTTACCCCGTCAAATAACATACGGAAAGACGCGGCAAAAAGACGCGAACAAAAGAACTCATACGTGTTTATTGACAATTCGAAGGCATGGAGAATGGCAGTTCTTTGTGCCTTTGCTTCGTTATACGGGCAAATAACGGACAGGGATGCGTTTTACTTATACTTGACAGTCACCTCCTCTCCGTTTATTTTGTATTCGATGGGCGTCAGCTTGTTGATTAAACCGAGCAGCTCAGTCAATGTTTCCGTCTTCACGGTCAGCCGGTAGGTCCGTTCCGGCGGCGCGTTCACGACGTTAATATGCACTCCGTACCATCGTTCCAGTTTTTTCACCATGAAGGCGACGGGTACGTTTTCAAATTTCAGCTTGTTAAATCGCCAAACGGCTTCGAGTTCGGCGTCGCAATCGGCAATGTGGCATCTTCCGGTTCCGTCTTTCTTCACAACGCCCGACTGATTGGGGCGGAGAGTTGCCAGAACATGGCGATCGGCAGCGGCAAGGAGCTGAACGCGTCCGTTAATGAGCGCTACGTTCACTTCGTCTTCGTCATGATAGGCTCTGACGTTGAACACCGTCCCGAGCGCTTTTACATGGATGGTTCCCGCATGTACCGTGAAAGGCCGTTCCGGGTTGCTCCGCACGTCGAAATAGCCTTCGCCTTCGAGTTCCACCATGCGCGTCTTGCTGTTATACAGACGGCTATAGGAGAGGCGCGAGCCTGCGTTGAGGCATACAACGGTGCTGTCGGGCAGAATGACCTGCGTCTTGGACCCCGGTGGCGCTATGACGATATTTCTTTGCATGTCTGCATGATCGGACGAATCCGTAATATGGCCGAGCCACAGTGCGGCGGAAGCGCCGAGGAAAAGGGCGACGGATGCGGCTATACCCGTTGCGCGGTACAGCACAGCACGCGAGTATCGGCGTGGCACGCGGCTTGTTGCCCATATCGTGGCCTGTATTCTGTTCCAAATGATCTCTTTGTCGGGTATGAGAATTTTTGTCTTCTCCATTATTACTCTATTTTTCAACATAGACACTTCACGGGGCAAAAACCCCTAAACGAAGACGATTTTTTTACAACTGGTCGGCGTGTTTGATGATATATTCGCGTATTTTGCGGAATGCGATGGCCATTTGATTTTCAACCGTTTTAACAGAGATATCCTGTTTTAAAGCGATTTCCCTGTACAAAAGACGCACGTCTTTGTGCAGGATAAAAATTGCCCTGCATTTGTCGGGCAAAGTTTCAACGGCAGCCGCCAGCAGGCGGTAGAAACGGTTGCGATCAATGCAGTCGGTTGCTTTCCGCAGTTCCTCTTCCGTCTTCGTCCAGTCTTCGAGAATGCGCATACGGTTGCCGGCATCGCGCAGATAATTCAACATGCGGTTGCGGGCGCTGTTGTAAAGATAAGTCTTTACATACGTGATTTCGCACGAACGGCGCTCTTCCCACAAAGCGACAAAAACATCCTGCACAACATCTTCAATAGCCTGAATATCCTGTGAATAACCATTTAAGAAACGGCAAACCGGTTCAAAAAAATCATCGTATATCTGCTTGAAAGTGTTTTCATCAAGTATCATGGTAAAAGCGTTAACCTGCATTTATTATACTGCAAATATAAATGTTTTTTTGAAAAAATAAGAAGAGACTTATTTTGTACGATAATTGATTCCCGAATAATCGTTATTTTTGCATCGAATGTATTTGAAAAAACAATAAACTGTTTCAAACCTTTTATTATGGATAGTTATCGTCGGCTCTTGGGTTTTTTATTTATTCTCTTTTTATTCATAATGCCGTCTTCTGTTTGTGCAGACGAAGAAAGCAGGATACTTATTATCAGTTCCTATAATCCCAATACTAAAAATATGACGCAGAATATCTCCGAGTTTCTGGATGAATATGAACGCCTGGAGGGGAAATCGGCAATTGTAATTGAAAACATGAATTGCAAAAGTTTTTTTGGAGCGCCTGCATGGAAAGCGAAGATGGAGGATATCCTGACCAAATATACCAATGAAAACGAACCGGAGATGATTATTATCCTTGGGCAGGAAGGCTGGTCGTCTTACCTTTCCATCGATCATAAGGATAAAAAAAAGGTTCCTGTTCTATGCGCCATGGTGAGCGCCAATGCCGTTTTGCTTCCCGATTCTGCAACCTCCCTCAGGGATTGGACGCCTGAGAGTATGGATGCCCGGACTTTGCTGGATGCACATCCCAATGTGTCGGCCTATCTGTACTCTTATGATATTAAGAAAAACATTGAACTGATAAGAGCATTCTATCCCGAAACAAAACAGATAGCCCTTATCACCGACAACAGCTACGGGGGCGTTGCTTTGCAGGCGCTCGTAGAGAAAGAGATGGAAGAGACGGGCAATCTGGAGCTTATCTTGTTAGACGGGCGGAAAAACAGTGTTTACAACATTCTCGATCAGCTTGAAAAGCTGCCCATGCATACGGTCATCCTCTTAGGAACGTGGGGGATAGACATGAACGAGCGCTATTACGTAGGGAATGCTACGTATGACATGATGTCTGCACGGCCGGACTTGCCGGCCTTTACGCTTTCCTTCACCGGGCTGGGGCATTGGGCGATAGGAGGATATATCCCCCGCTACCGTACGTTTGGGAAAGACCTTGCGCAGCAAGCCATCGATTTGGAGAATGGCGAGATACAGATGAAAGATATAAAAACCACCTTATTGCCCGGCAACTATGTTTTCGACGCGCGCAAAATCAAGGAGATGGGAATCTCGCCCCGGTTGCTGCCGGCTGGCTCCACTTTTATCAATGAAGATACAAGCCTGCTATCGCAATATAAATACGAGATATTGCTTGCGGTAACCTGTATCCTTCTATTGTTCCTTATTATGCTGGCCTACTTCTATTACCGTTCGAACAAACTGAAAGACCGGCTGATGGATTTACAGGCAGACAACACTATCATAATGAACAATGTGCCGGCTTCCATCGTATTTATCAAGCCCGACTATACGATAAAATGGCGTAATAACGTGGCGTTTGAATCTATTCCCGGGGCAGGCCCGGAAAACGGCCGCATAATAGACGATGGCGTATCGCCTTATTGCGCCGACGGCACAGTTATAAAAGCGATGGAGACGAGGACGCAGGCCGAAGCCATTGAGCATTGCGCTCCCGGGCAGTATATACATGTATTAGCCAATCCTATCACGGATAATAAAGGGGAGTTTCTGGGAGTCGTTGTGAAGAAAGAAGATATTACTTCGCTGAAAAAGACGGAACTCGAACTGATACAGGCAAAAGAAAAAGCCGAAGAGTCTGACCGCCTGAAATCGGCCTTCCTTGCTAATATGAGCCACGAGATACGTACGCCCCTGAACGCGATTGTGGGATTCTCAGGCCTGTTAGCTTCGACAGACAACCCGGACGAACGGGAAGAATACGTAGGGATTATCCATACAAACAACGAACTGCTGTTACAACTGATTAACGACATACTGGACTTGGCAAAGATTGAAGCCGGCACATTAGATTTCGTCTTTACAGACGTAGACGTCAACCGCCTGTTTGCCGACATAGAACAGACCTCGCGGATAAAAGCCCGGAAAACGGTGCACGTCTCGTTCGAAGATAAGGCGCCGTACTGCGTTATCCGGACGGACAAAAACCGCCTGCTGCAAGTGATAACAAACTTCTTGAACAATGCCGTTAAGTTTACAAACGAAGGAAGCATCCGCTTTGGCTATCAGATAAGAGAGAACAACCTGTATTTCTATGTAACCGATACCGGCGCAGGCATCAAAAAAGAAGAATGCAGCAAAATATTCGAACGTTTCGTTAAGCTGAACAACTTTGTACAGGGTACGGGCCTGGGGCTATCCATCTGCCAGACAATCGTAAAAAAGTTAGGCGGGGAAATAGGCGTAGAATCGGAATACGGAAAAGGTTCCACCTTCTGGTTTACCCTGCCCAAAGAAGCGCTGGTGAGCGTGCAGGAAGAAAAAAAGAAAAGCCGCCAGGTAGTATACGTAGACAAATACAAGAAAAAAGCTACCTTGTTAATAGCAGAAGACAATGAAAGCAACTATATCCTTTTCAGCGCCATGCTTAAGGAATACAACCTGCTGTACGCCCGCGACGGAAAAGAAGCCATCGAGCTATACCACAAATATTACCCCGACCTGATTTTGATGGATATCAAAATGCCGGTAATGGACGGCTACCAGGCATTAGCCGAAATACGGAAGGAAGACAAACAAACCCCCGTAATAGCCGTTACGGCAAACGCCTTTGCCGAAGACGAGCAGCGCGTGTGCAACAGCGGGTTCAACGGATATATCCCCAAGCCCATCAAAGCCTCCGAGCTAAAAGCCAAAATAGCCTCCCTGTTAAGTAATAATCAGGAATGAGCCGGTAGAGGAAGACTCATTCGAAGATAAATTTCTATCTCAATATATCCAAGTCCATTTATGCCAGATGTGTTCTAATGGACCTTGTTTGTGTTTTGCCAACCGCCATTTGCTGAATTTTACCTGTAAGAAAAAGATGAAAAATCCGATCAGTAAACTTATTGTATATCCACAGTAAGGGGCAAGGTAAAGACCGACGGGAAAATAAATGAATGCTCCTGTTATGGATTGAGACACATAGTTGGTAAGGCTCATTTTTCCATAAAATCGTAGACAGGCAACAGCATTACTGAATTTCTCATGTTGGTAAAGCAAGACGAATGAAGCGATTAATACCAACGAGAATGCCAACTTCTGCCACATATCAAACACGGTTCCCACCGTTTGCCGTATGATTTTATCATTTTCCATAATCAGCTCTTTCAGCGTATATAAGGGAGCAAAAGCTATTGCAGAGATAATCAATATTTTCACCCAGGAACGGAGATTTTTTTCATTCGCAATAAAAAGCTGTTTTCTCCCGATGAAAGCGCCTAAAAGGAATAATCCTGCCGTTTGAAAGAAACGTCCAGCATTTACCGCCCATAGCAAACTGGCTTTTTGCCCCAAAGTAATATTGCCTAAAAAGAAATCCTCATAGTTGCCGGATTTTGTGTATTCTGCCACTTCCGCATACATCTCGCCTACTTTCAGGTCGGGTAATCGATGTGCCGGATCTGTCAAATTAGCTATGTAATGATACCACTCAACAGGCTGTAACAGGAAGATAACCGCAGTTATGAAAATAGCTTTATCGCCCCGGTTTCGGGTTAAAAACAGTATGATCCCTACTGCGACAAATAGCAATAATACATCTCCGGCAGGAAAAAAGGCGGCATTTAATGCGGCAAACACAGCCAACAGCGCCAAACGCCACAGGAAACGATAGCCGAAGTCTTTGCCTTGCCTTCTCTGATTGTCGCTTTGAATGTAAAAAGTAAATCCGAACAGAAGTGCGAATATGGCGTAAGCCTTCCCGGCAAATAAAGTAAAAACAACGTTCAATACTCCCTGATCCAGCGCATTCAGCCAGTTTGGAGAGTCGGTTGGATAGACAGGGAAAATAAAATGTTCCAAACTATGCACCAAAAGAATAGCCATTACAGCAAAACCCCGTAAGGCGTCTACCATCTCTATACGAGGATTTTTATTGACAGATTGTTCCATAAAATTCAATTCATCGGTAAATTCTTAGCCTGCGCTATCAAATACTCCTCAACAGTCAATTTCTGAGCATTAGTCGCCTTACTTTTCAATGCATATTTTTCGATAAGCTCCTTCAGGTATTTAGGCGGCAGATGCAGATATGCCGAAAAATCCTCATAGTAACTTAGACCGAAGCCGATCATCATTCCGTCTTCCTCGTCTAACAGTTCGTATTCATAATCTATCCAACCGCGTTTTCGGAAGGAAGTAAACAGTTCCCGAAGTTCATCTGTTGTCAGATGGCTCATATCATAAAACACCTCTGCCATATTTTGAAAGTTTGCCGTAAAGATAAACATAAAAAGGGTTGCCTGTTTCACGGCAATCGGTCAGACTCGGCGGAAAATATTTATCTCCTTGGCGTTTTAAGATATAATGTATACTTTTACGGCGTATTTATTCACTTTAAAATCATTATATTATGAGCGTTTATATTGAATTTCAGACAATCCATCCTTTTTTCAACGATCCATTTGTTGCGGGGATGGAATGGGATTTTCCATTTTTACCACGAATAGGAGAAAGCGTTAATCCCTGGATATGGATTAAAGCGCAAGAGATAAAAATGTCGGCTTTGGAAAGCTATTTGACAGAAGAGGGTAAGAAAAGCCTTGAAAAAAACAGTGGCGATTTAGAAGACTGGCTGTATGAAGTCGGCATAGAGGGAAGTTATGTTAAAGATATTGCTTATTACAGGAATGTGAGCCATGCGCCCAAAAAAGGAAATGGCGATTTTTACATAATCATCTATTTGGGCGATCCTTATGAGAGATAGGCGGATATGGCAGAAAATACTTTTCAAAGGGGATTTTTGAAGGGATCGGCGCATATTAGCGTTTCTCCTGGAGGAAAGCGCGGTGTTAGATACGGAAGGAAATTACATCGAACTGTAATAATGGCAATTTTGTCTTTGAAATCCAATACATTATTTCTAAATAAGCTGTATATTTGAGGGAACTTAATTAAAAAGATAAAAGTATGTCGGTAGAAATTAAAAAACTTACACCAAATCATGTATGGGGTTATTTCTATGAGTTAACGCAGATTCCGCGCCCTACCGGGCACATGGATGCCGTTACCCGCTTCGTGGCGGAGTTTGGGAAAGGATTAGGGCTTGAAACGCTGCGGGATGAGGCGGGCAACGTGCTCATCCGCAAGCCGGGCTCTCCCGGTATGGAGAACCATAAAACCATCATACTGCAATCCCACCTGGATATGGTTCCGCAGAAAAACGCTGCCGTAGAACATGATTTCCTTACAGACCCTATTGACGCTTATATAGAAGGCGAATGGGTTACGGCAAAAGACACTACATTAGGCGCCGACAATGGTATCGGAGCGGCGCTGGCAATGGCCGTGCTGGCCGATGATACATTAAGGCACGGCCCGGTGGAAGCCCTTTTCACCGTGGATGAAGAAGTGGGGATGGACGGCGCTTTCGGATTAAGGCCGGGCTTCCTGAAAGGGCGGACGCTCATTAACTGCGATTCGGAAGGAGAAGGCGAGTTATTTGTGGGCTGCGCCGGCGGAGCCGATTTGAATATCTCTTTCCAGTATGAAACAGACGACGCCGACGTACCGGAAGGCGACGTAGCCGTAAAAATAAGCCTTACCGGTTTGAAAGGCGGGCACTCCGGCCTTGATATTGATTTGGGGCGGGGCAATGCCAATAAACTGATGTTCCGTTTCCTCAAGGAAGCTGTTGCCGAGTGCGGCGCCCGCTTGTCATCCGTACAGGGCGGCTCGTTGAGGAACGCTATCCCGCGCGAAGCCTTTGCCGTAATCACCATCCCGGGCGAAAATGCAGAGATGTTATGGGAAATGATTTCTGACTACCAGGACTTATACCGCGCCGAATACGAAGGTATCGAAACGGACATCCGCTTTGCAGCCGAAAAAGTAGAATTGCCCGGAACGTTGATTCCCGAACAGATACAAGACGACCTGATTAATGCCGTGGAAGGCTGTCCGAACGGCGTGTTTACCATGCTCCGCGATTTCCCGGGCACGGTGGAATCGTCGTCAAACCTCGCCGTGGTGGTTTCCGGAAAAGGATTGATAGAGGCAAAGATATTGGTAAGGAGTTCCTCCGAAAGCCGGAAAACGTATCTATGCTCCTGCCTCGAAAGCGTATTTGCCCTGGCGGGGGCGAAAGTAGAATACGGCAGCTCCTATAACGGTTGGCAGCCAGACGTCAACTCCCCCATCTTGAAACGCATGCTCGAAACCTACGAAAGCCTGTACAACCGGAAACCCGCGGTAAAAGTAATGCACGCCGGCCTGGAATGTGGTATCATACAGGGAATCTACCCCGATATGGACATGATATCAATAGGCCCCGATTTACGCTTCCCCCATTCGCCGGACGAAAAAGTAAACATCCCTTCGGTAGAAAGGGTATGGAACTTTATAAAGGCCACGCTCGAAGAAATATGATGTGACCCCTCCCGGTTACAAACCAAAAGAGGACGCCTGGCTACGGACGCCCTCTTTTTAGTTATATACCTGTTGACTGTCTGCCTGAAATTCAACCGTTTCTGCCCGGAAGATACTTATTGCATTAAAAAGCAAGGCCGTATAGCTAAAAAAACCGCAAATTTCCGCGCGGAAACAGACGATTTCCGTTGGGAAAGGGAATAGTTCCGTGCGGAAACGGGCCATTTCCGCGCAGAAACAGACGGTTTCCGCCGGGAAACGGAGGAATTCCGTGCGGAAACGGACGGTTTCCGCGCAGAAACAGACGGTTTCCGCCGGGAAAGGGAGGAATTCCGTGCGGAAACAGGCCATTTCCGTCAGGCTTCGGGCGCTCTCCGCACAGCTTTTCCCGGCAATCATACCTCCTTCCTCAATGTCTCAGGGAAAGAAACTGTTTAACTGAAAAAACTTTACACAAAAATATCGTATTCTGTTTGGAGCTTACAAAAAAGAGTGTATATTTGCGCCGTATAAAAAAATACACTACAATGATACAAAACATAACAGGCAGTCTTATTCTTTCCATTATTATTCTACTCTGGGAGCAGGATGGGAAGTGAGACCGTTGTGTTGTGTAAACAATAAAGAATAGACGAAGAGCCTCTCTCACTTCCTGGTGAGAGGGGCTTTTTTTATGAAGATACAGCAACAACAAAATAATAAAGAAAAGAAATGGCAGACAGATTGTTTATTTTTGACACCACCCTGAGGGACGGCGAACAGGTGCCGGGATGTCAGCTGAATAGCGTTGAAAAGATAGAAGTAGCCAAGGCGCTTGAAGGCTTGGGCGTGGATGTGATTGAAGCCGGCTTCCCCGTATCAAGCCCGGGAGACTTCAACAGCGTGGTTGAGATTTCAAAGGCGGTTACCTGGCCCGTCATCTGTGCGTTGACGCGCGCCGTAGAAAAAGATATCGAAGTGGCCGCCGAAGCGCTCAGGTATGCCAAAAAAGGGCGTATCCATACAGGTATCGGCGTGTCTGACTATCATATCAGGTATAAATTCAACGCCACGCAGGACGAGATACTCGAACGCGCGATAGCCTGTGTGAAATATGCCAAACGGTTTGTGGAAGACGTAGAGTTTTACGCCGAAGATGCAGGCCGCGCCGACAATGCTTATCTGGCAAAAGTGATTGAAGCCGTCATCAAGGCCGGAGCCACCGTAGTGAACATACCCGACACCACAGGCTATTGCCTCCCCGGTCAATACGGGGAGAAAATCAATTATCTGGTAGAGAACGTAACGAATATCCACAAAGCCGTCATCTCCACCCATTGCCATAACGACCTGGGGATGGCTACCGCCAATACCATCCAGGGCGTATTAAACGGCGCCCGGCAGGTAGAAGTAACCATCAACGGCGTCGGCGAAAGGGCCGGGAACACATCGCTGGAAGAAGTAGCCATGATTTTCAAAAGCCATAAAAGCGCCGGTATCGTAACAAATATCAATAGCCGGAAGATATACGGCGTAAGCCGGATGGTGTCCAGCCTGATGAATATGCCGGTTCAGCCCAATAAGGCCATCGTGGGGCGTAACGCCTTCGCCCATTCTTCGGGTATCCACCAGGACGGCGTGCTGAAAAATCGCGAAAGCTACGAAATCATCGATCCGAAAGACGTAGGCGTGGACGACAATACGATTGTATTGACCGCCCGTAGCGGACGGGCCGCCTTAAAACACCGCCTGCACATCCTGGGCGTAGATTTGGAACAGGAGAAGCTGGATAAAGTATATACCGGGTTTCTGAAACTGGCCGACCGCAAAAAAGATATTAATGACGACGACGTATTGATGCTCGCAGGGAAAGACCGCACCGAAACGCATCGCATCAAATTAGAGCATTTACAGGTAACCAGCGGCATCGGCCTGCAGTCTATGGCAAGCGTCTGCCTCAACCTCTCCGGCGTAAGGCGCTGTGAAGCCGCCGCCGGCAACGGCCCGGTAGACGCAGGTATTAAAGCCGTAAAGAAAGCCATCAGCAACAGCGATATGACGATACAGGAATTTCTGATTCAAGCGCTCAGCAAAGGCAGCGACGATACCGGGAAAGTACATATACAGGTAGAGTACAAAGGCAATATGTATTACGGCTTTTCGGCCAATACCGACATTATAGCCGCCTCCGTAGAAGCGTTTGTAGATGCGATAAATAAATTTATTGTGTAAGCAGTACAGGCCGTAAGGTATAACCCATAAATTAATAAGTAAGAAAATGAAGACGTTATTTGATAAAATCTGGGAAAAACATATTGTAGATACGTTGCCCGACGGTACAACCCAGCTCTATATAGACCGCCTCTATTGCCACGAAGTAACCAGCCCGCAAGCTTTCGCCGGGCTGAAAGAGAGGGGGCTGAAGCCTTTCCGCCCGGAAAGAGTTACCTGTATCCCCGATCATAATATCCCTACATTAAATCAAGACAGGCCGATAGAAGACCCTGTCTCCAAAAAACAGGTTGATACCCTGGAACAGCATGCAAAAGATTTCGGCTTAACGTATTATGGGTTGCTACATCCCAGGAACGGTATCATCCATGTAGCAGGGCCGGAAAACGGACTTACCCAGCCGGGCATGACATTGGTATGCGGCGACTCGCACACCTCTACGCATGGCGCTTTGGGAGCGATTGCCTTTGGTATCGGAACCAGCGAAGTAGAGATGACCCTTGCCACGCAATGCCTTATGCAACGGAAGCCCAAAACCATGCGTATTACGATTGACGGAAACCGGAAACCGGGCGTAACGGCTAAGGATATGGCGCTTTATATCATACGCAAGATGACCACCGGAGGGGCTACCGGGTATTTCGTAGAGTATGCAGGAGAGGCAATCCGCCATACCACGATGGAAGACCGCCTTACCATCTGCAATCTTTCCATAGAAATGGGCGCCAGGGGTGGAATGATTGCCCCAGACCGGGTAACGGTTGACTACCTGAAAGGCCGTGAGTTTACGCCCCGCGGAGAGGCCTGGGAGAGGGCGGTTGCCTGCTGGGAAACGTTGCATAGCGACCACGATGCGGTATTCGACAAAGAAGTAGTATTCCATGCCGGGGATATTGAGCCAATGATAACATACGGCACCAATCCGGGCATGGGATTAGGTATCCGCGAACAAATCCCCACCCTTGAAAGCATAGATGAAACAGGCCGTACATCCTTCAGGAAAGCGCTCGACTATATGGGATTCCAGCCGGGAGATACGATGGCAGGGAAGAAAATCGATTACGTATTCCTGGGAAGTTGCACCAATGGGAGGATTGAAGATTTCCGGGCATTCGCCTCCTTAGTGGAAGGAAGGAAAAAGGCCCCCCATGTAACGGCCTGGCTCGTTCCCGGCAGCTGGATGGTAGAAAAGCAGATAAGGGCGGAAGGCATCGACAGGATACTGACGGAAGCGGGCTTCCGGTTACGCCAGCCCGGTTGCTCCGCCTGTCTGGCGATGAATGACGACAAGGTTCCGCCCGGCAAGTATGCCGTATCTACTTCCAACCGTAACTTTGAAGGCCGCCAGGGTCCCGGCTCGCGAACCATCCTGGCAGGCCCGTTAGTTGCCGCCGCCGCCGCCGTAACAGGCGTTATCACCGACCCGAGAGACTTATTGAACGAATAATAAACAAACGATTAATACAGCTTCCTTATGAAAGAAAAATTCACCCTGCTTACATCCGCCTGCGTACCCCTTCCCTTAGAGAATGTAGATACAGACCAGATTATACCGGCCCGCTTCTTAAAAGCAACTACCAAAGAAGGTTTTGGCGATAACCTGTTTCGCGACTGGCGATATGACAAAGAGGATACTCCCAACCCTGATTTCGTGCTGAATCAAGATACGTACAAAGGCCGGATATTGGTTGCCGGTAAAAACTTCGGCAGTGGAAGCAGCCGCGAACATGCCGCATGGGCTATCGCCGGCTATGGTTTCAGAGCCGTAGTAAGCAGCTTCTTTGCCGATATATTTAAAAACAATTCCATGAACAACGGCCTTCTGCCGGTAGTCGTTTCGCCGGGGTTCCTGGCGGAACTATTCGCCTCATTAGAGAAAAAACCGGCAACAACCCTAACTATCGACCTTCCGAATCAAACCATCACGAACAACGAGACACATCGTACGGAATCTTTTGAAATCAACCCGTACAAGAAGAATTGCCTTGTAAACGGTTTGGATGATATTGATTATCTGTTGGCCAATAAGTCCAAAATAGAGGCATACGAAAAAGCGCAGCTATGATAGAAATAATGGATACCACCCTGCGAGACGGGGAACAGACATCAGGCGTATCATTCGCGGCGCACGAGAAACTCAGCATAGCCCAAATGCTGGTAGAACTGGGGGTAGACCGGCTTGAAATAGCTTCCGCACGCGTATCCGACGGCGAATTTGAAGGCGTCAGGAAGGTTACCGAATGGGGCAAACGCTCTAACAACCTTCACAAACTGGAAGTGTTGGGCTTTGTAGACGGAGGAGCTTCGCTTCACTGGATAGAGAAAGCCGGCTGCCGCGTTATTAATTTGCTGGCCAAAGGTTCTTACAAACATGTAGCCGAACAACTCAGGCGTAGCCCGGAACAGCATTTTGACGATATACGGAAAGAAGTATCTTTAGCCCGGCAAATGGGGATAGACGTTAATCTCTATCTGGAAACCTGGTCGAATGGCATGATTGATTCGCCCGATTATGTATTCCGCATGATTGATACGCTGAAAGACCTCCCCATCAGGCGATTTATGATACCGGACACGTTAGGCATCCTGAATCCGCTCAACACCTACGAATACTGCAAGCAAACAGTGGAGCGTTATCCTGATTTGCAGTTTGATTTTCATGCGCACAATGATTACGACCTGGCAGTAGCCAATGTGTTTTCCGCCGTTCGCGCCGGGATAAAAGGTATCCATACCACCGTGAACGGGCTGGGCGAACGGGCCGGGAATGCTCCCCTTAGCAGCGTATTGGCCGTTATTAAAGACCAGTTGCATGAAAAAACAAAGCTGAAAGAAGAAAAAATCAATAAGGTAAGCCGGCTGGTTGAAAGCTTTTCCGGTATTCGCGTAGCGCCCAACCGCCCAATCGTAGGGGAATACGTCTTCACCCAATGCGCCGGCGTACATGCCGACGGCGACAAGAAAAACGGTCTTTACTACAATGACCTGCTTCCCGAACGTTTCGGCCGCGTACGCGAATATGCTTTAGGAAAAACATCCGGGAAATCGAATATCAGCAAAAACCTGGAAGCGCTGGGCATCATTGATATGGACGACGAAACCATGAGAAAAGTAACGGAACGCATCATCGAACTGGGAGACAAAAAAGAGATGGTCACCCAGGAAGACCTTCCTTATATTATCAGCGATTTATTAAATCAGGAAACAATGGCCGACCAGAAAATCAAAATACTGAATTATTCATTATCTTTGGCGCAGGGTTTGCGTCCGGTAGCTACCTTGAAAATAGAGATTGACGGGGAAGCATACGAACAATCGGCCTCCGGAGACGGACAATACGACGCCTTTATGCGCGCACTCCGAATGATTTATACGGATTTGGGACGCCCTTTCCCGATGCTTACCAATTATTCCGTATCAATTCCGCCAGGCGGACGAACCGATGCATTCGTGCAAACAATCATCAGTTGGAATTTTGCGGGGATTGATTTTAAAACCCGCGGACTGGATGGCGACCAGACGGAAGCCGCCATCAAAGCAACCATTAAAATGTTGAACAGGATTGAATCCGGAAGTTAGGAGTTATCCGGCTTCCACAAAATACAGCGTATGAACAAAAAGTTAACAATTGCACTCGTAGCGCACGACAGGCGCAAAGTAGACATGGTAGAATGGGCTGTACATAATGCAGACTTTCTATCGCATCACCACCTGGTTTGCACAGGTACGACAGGAGGACTGGTAGAAGAAGCGTTCGGCAACAAAGGCATTAACTCCGAAATCACCAAAATGCACTCCGGCCCGCTTGGCGGAGATGCTGAAATTGCGACAATGGTAGTGCGTAAGGAAATCAATCTGGCGATATTCCTGATTGACGACCTGAACCCTCAACCTCACGAAGCGGATATTCAAATGTTGCTTCGTCAATGCCGGGTACACAATGTCCCTATTGCCTGCAATCGTTACAGCGCCGACTTAATGATTACAAGTTCGCTTTGGGACGATGATAATTATACCCCGTCCGAACCCAAATACATCCAATTCCACAGAGATTAAAAACGTTACAACAAATAAAGAATGAAAATAAACATAGCCGTATTGGCCGGCGACGGCATTGGCCCCGAAATAATACAGCAAGGCATGAAGGCCATCAAATCCGTATGTGAAAAGTACGGACATGATTTAACCTGTAAAGAAGCGCCGGTAGGGGCAGCAGCCATAGACCGGACAGGAAATCCTTACCCGGACGAAACACATGCCCTTTGTATGGCAAGCGACGCCGTATTCTTCGGAGCCATCGGCCACCCGAAATACGACAACGATCCCTCGGCCAAAGTACGCCCGGAACAGGGATTATTAGCTATGCGGAAAAAGTTGGGACTATATGCCAATATCCGGCCGATAACTACTTTTGCCTCATTGATTCATAAATCGCCGCTCCGTCCCGAACTTATAGACGGAGCCGATTTCATCTGTATCCGCGAATTAACAGGCGGTATGTATTTCGGCCGCCCGCAGGGAAGGAGCGAAGACGGCGACACGGCTTATGATACATGTATCTACACACGGGAAGAAATCGACCGAATCGTCCGTCTGGCTTATACCTATGCACGGAAACGCCGTAAGAAAGTAACGGTTGTAGATAAAGCCAATGTATTGGCAACGTCTCGCTTATGGAGGCAGGTAGCGCAGGAAATCGAAAAAGAATACCCCGACGTGGAAACGGAATACATGTTTGTAGATAACGCAGCCATGCGCCTTATCCAGTGGCCGAAAAGTTTCGATGTAATGGTAACGGAGAATATGTTTGGCGATATCCTGACAGACGAAGCCTCCGTAATCACCGGTTCGCTCGGCATGTTACCTTCCGCTTCCATCGGTATACACACTTCCGTATTCGAACCTATTCATGGCTCGTATCCGCAAGCGGCAGGCAAAAACATAGCCAATCCATTAGCCACGATACTGAGCGCCGCCCTGCTGTTTGAATATGCTTTCAACCTGACGGAAGAAGGCAAAGCCATTCGCGATGCAGTAACAGCCTCAATGAATGCCGGCATCGTAACCGAAGACATTTCCCCGGAAGGAAAAGCCTTCAAAACGTCCGAAGTAGGCGACTGGATAGCCGGTTATATTATGCGTTGAGGGAAGGGATATATTGTTCAAGCAAGTATATCAATCATTTGATTTGGCGGCTTACTGTTTTTTCTTTATTGACTACCGGCAGGGCAATGATGGCGAACAGGCCGCAGAGGGCTGTCCAAATGGTTTGGATGGTGTGCACTACGAGGGCAAAGGCGGCGGAATCGTTTTCGTTTATGCCAAAAATCATTAATGTGGAGATTACCATAAAATGCCAGGGGCCAATGCCTCCCTGTATCGGGACGGCTACGGCGATACTGCTCATCGTAAAGGCGATTAAGCCAACCCTTACGCCTAAATCGCGCGTGAAGTCAAAGGCATAAAAGGAAATATAGAAGAAAAGGAAATAACCGCCCCAAATCAAAAGGGTTTGAATGATGAAAAGCCATTTCCTTTTCAGCACCCAAACGCTTTCCATACCTTCCAGAATATTATGTAACATTCCTTTTGCCTTTTGTATCAGGGTAAGATGTCCGAAGCGGGTGAAGGTAAACCAAATGGCGGCAACCAATATGGCGACTCCTGCAAGAATCCAGAGCAAACTGAAATTTTCATGTAAACCTTCCAGCAATTCGGGGTTACGGGCGAAGAATTTATGGAAAAAGGAGATATTGAACATAAAAATAAAACAGGTAAGGAGGGCTACCGTAAAGGTATCGGCGATACGGTCTATCAAAAGCGTACCAATCAGTTTGGCAAAAGGGATTTTCTCATATTTCGTAATAACGCCGCAACGCCATACTTCGCCCACGCGGGGAAGCACATAATTGACGGCATAATTGCCCAGCACGGCATAGATTACATTGATCGTCTTAAACCGCTCTCCTATCGAATCGATAAGCAAACCCCAGCGAAGGCCTCTCACGATATTGGCGAACAGGCCGAAAACCAGCGATAGAAGAAGAATGTCATACCGGACGCCTTTTTTTATAACCAGCCAGATTGCGCTAAAATCCATCTTACGATACAGGAACCAGAGCAGCAAAAGGCCCAGCAAAAGAGGAAGGAATACTTTTATAGTGATACTTAGCAGTTTTTTATAATTCATCCGTTACGAGATTCTTTGATATTTGTTGTATTTTTGCGTGTCTGCAAAGATAAGAATATATTTTAATACGAACATTTTCAATAGCAAGAAGTGACGAGAACAGTCAGGCCAAAAAAAGCGTTAGGACAACATTTCCTGAAAGACATGCAAATAGCAGAACGTATTGCAAATACGCTGTCGGAGTATAACGGGATGCCGGTTCTGGAAATAGGGCCGGGAATGGGCATACTCACCCGTTTCCTGCTTGAGGCCGGACACAACCTTACCGTAGTAGAACTGGACTTGGAATCGGTAGCTTATCTCGAAAAATATTTCCCCGAATTGGAAGGACGGATCATTACCGGCGACTTCCTTCAATTGAACCTTTTACGGATATTCCCCCCTTCCTTTTGCGTGATAGGGAATTACCCCTACAATATATCAAGCCAGATTTTCTTTAAGGTGTTAGAATACAAAGATCATATTCCCTGCTGTTCGGGTATGTTGCAAAAAGAAGTGGCCGAACGCCTTGCCGCAGGCCCGGGAAGTAAAACGTATGGCATCCTCAGCGTCTTATTGCAAGCCTGGTATGATGTGGAATACCTGTTTACGGTAAGCGAACAGGCGTTCAATCCTCCTCCAAAGGTAAAGAGCGGCGTTATCCGCATCAAAAGGAATAAGCGTACCACATTAAATTGCGATGAGGCATTGTTCAAAACGGTGGTTAAAACCTCGTTTAACCAACGAAGGAAAACACTCCGTAATTCCATGAAACGGTTATTAGGCAAAGATTGCCCCGATTACGTATTACCCGTTTTCGACAAACGGCCCGAACAACTGTCTGTTGAACAATTCATAGAACTTACGCAGCTTACCGGACGTTATCTGAAAACATAAACCGGAAATGTATATGCCCGACCTCACAACAAAAGAATACATCGAAAGCCTGAAGCGCATTATCAGTCAAAAAGACGACGACAAAGCGCGGGAAGCGCTGAAAGGCCTGTATCCGGCGGATATAGCAGAGTTGTTCCAGGAACTCAATATGCAGGAGGCCATCTATCTCTATTCGCTGATGGACGACGAAGAAGCAGCCGACGTGTTGATGGAAATTGATGAGGAAGACCGGAACAAGCTACTCAAAGAACTGCCGAACGAATTAATCGCCAAACGCCTTGTGGACAATATGGACACAGACGATGCGGTGGATTTTATGCGTAGCCTCGATGAAGGCACGCAGGAAGAAATCCTGTCACATATAGAAGACGTAGAGCAGGCGGGCGATATTGTAGACCTGCTGAAATACGACGAAGATACCGCCGGCGGGCTGATGGGTACGGAGATGATTGTGGTAAACGAGAACTGGAGTATGCCGCAATGTATCGAAGAGATGCGCCGCCAGGCCGAAGAAATGGACGAAATTTATTACGTATATGTAGTAGATGACGACGAACGTTTACGGGGCGTACTTCCGCTGAAGCGAATGATTACAAGCCCTTCCGTGTCTAAAATCAAGCATGTTATGAAGAAAGACCCCATCACTGTGCACGATAATGACAGCATCGAGGAAGTAGCGCAGGTAATTGCCAAATACGACTTGGTGGCCCTTCCCGTAATAGACAGTATCGGGCGGCTGGTAGGGCGCATCACCATCGACGATGTAATGGATGAAGTACGCGAACAGCACGAACGCGACTATCAGTTGGCTTCGGGTATCTCGCAAGACGTAGAAACAACCGACAATGTATTCATGCAAACGGCGGCCCGCCTCCCATGGCTCGTCATCGGGATGATAGGCGGGCTGGGGACGTCTTTCATATTAGGCGGCTTTGAAAATGGCTTCGCTGCCAATCCCAAAATGGCCTTATTCATTCCCCTGATTGGCGGAACCGGTGGAAACGTAGGCATACAGTCGTCCGCCATTGTAGTACAGGGGTTGGCCAACAATACGCTTAAAGCCGGCCAGATTCTCCGGCAGGTAGCCAAAGAATCGGCCGTTTCACTCATCAACGCCAGCACAATCAGCCTGATTGTCTTTATCTACAACTTTTTCACATTGGGCAACCAGTCCATAACCGCCTCCGTCTCACTCAGCCTCTTTGCCGTAGTAATGTTTGCCAGCATCTTCGGAACCTTAGTCCCCATGACGCTAAACAAGATGAAAATAGACCCCGCCCTGGCAACCGGCCCGTTCATCACCATCACAAACGATATCATCGGCATGATGATCTATATGTTCATAACATCCATGCTGCTGTAAGGCCGGAAAGAATCACCGTTTCTACAATTTAGCGTTTCACAAATTCGACGCGCCGGTTTTTGGCGCGGCCTTCGTCGGTAGCGTTGTCGGCGAGGGGCGATGTCTGTCCCTTTCCTGTCGAGGTCAGACGATCGGCGGCGACGCCCATTTCGACTAATTTATCGACAACGGCTTCCGACCGCGCTTCCGAAAGCGTTTGATTCAACGCCTCATTGCCGGTGTTGTCGGTATGACCTTCAACCGAAAAATTCAAGTCCGGATTGTCGGTCATCATCTTGACGATGCGGCTGATTTCGCTCATCGATTCCGGCTTGATGCTGCTTTTGCCAACGTCGAACGTGATGCCGTAGGTGATGAATTTCCCGTCGCTCAACACACGGTCGTATAGCGGAACGGCGCCTTTGGCAATACGGAAATTCTTTACGTAAAACAGTTCGCCCTCTTCTACTGCATAAGGATGAAAATACATCATGAGATAAAGATTTGCCGGTTTTGCCATATTCGGGATATTCACTTTCCGCACGCCGTCAAAATACACCTTAAAGGCACGCTGATTGAATGAAATAGAGATATGATGCCATTCTTCCTTCTCCATTTTAATATCCTCGCTGCGGGCTTCTCTCTTTTCACCATTCGGCGCAATCTATTCTGTCCTCAAAGCAGTTTCCATGTTATGAGGCGACCATTGCATCGAAAAAACTTTATGCTCTGTCCGTGTAACTTCCTTGTTGTATTCCTTATTAAGGACGAGTTGGAAATATAGCAAACCAATACTCTCGTAGCCGGTGGTTTTTTTCTTTATATGCACTCTATCGCGCACAAAATAATCAAATTCGACAGTGAACTTGTCGGGCAAATAATTTTTCATGTCTTTCATCAGAGGCACGATGGTTGTTTCGTTATCAATCATGTAAATACACTTTTCGCCGTTAATTTCCGCTATTTCGGCATTGCCTTTTATCAAATCCCATTGCGAGGGAAATTCGCCGAACTGTTCTTTGGCATGGTCGTCGTCGAAGAAAATTTCATCGCCCGGCACGAAATCCGATTTGGCATACGCCATTTCTACGGCTTTGACGTCGATTACCGGCGTGGAAACGCCCGGCTCGGAGGTCTTCTTCTCTGCATCGCCGGTATTATTGGCCTCGCCGCCGGTCTGTTTAGCCTCGACCTTCCCGTTGTCCTTGCCGTTGTCGTTGTAGGTTTCGGGGTTGGTTGCCTTGTCGATACCTTTTTCTACGGCTTCTTCCGTTTTCTGTTCGGCTTTACGCTCAACCGTCTTTTTTGCGGCGTTCTCAATGGCCTTACCCAGACGTTTGCCAAATTGCGCCTGCATCGTATTGCACGATATAACTGTCGCAATAATCAATAATAAAAGTCTTACTCTTTTCATTTACTTATCATTTTCCACAAAAATAAGGCGGCAATGTTACGAAACGAAAAAAGAAGTGTTACAAAGTAATTAAATTCCTTTTAGTCCTGTCACATCATCCTGGTAAACCGGTGTAAAATGTTGGGTCGGCTTATCTAATCCGTAATCCTGTCTATACGTTACGCGGTATTGCGCATACAAAAACTTTATTTTTTTTCGTCGTTTTCAGTCACATTTCACATAAGGCTCTTATATTCCAACAGATAGATGTGACTGAACAGGTGACTGAGCGTGACTGGAGGTGATTAGACGTGACTGAGCTTCAACTTATATATGCGAAGATACATTTATACGGGTGAGTTTAGAAAAAAAATCATTATAATGTCTTCAGTAAACCATTATAATGGTTTGATAAAGAAATCATAATGGTTTTCTGAAAGCATCGTAGTGGTTTGCCGGAGTCATCGTTATGATTTTTTTGCTTCGCAATTGGTGACTTTTCCTGAAATAGGCTTACAGTTTTGGGTTTAATTACTAAAATAACGTTACACAAAAAACAGGACAATCACCCGTTCAGTCACCTCCGGTCACGCTCCGTCACCTGTCCGGTCACACTTATCAGGCGGTATATGAGTGATTTATGATGGATGTGACTGAAAGGCGGATATTTTTTTATTGTTTGGGGTGAAAGCAAGGAGGTTGCTGTGATGTAAAAGAAAGCTGATTAGGAATTTTGTCGTACACCCGGAGCAGCCATATTCAGAGGCAATCCGTTACGGACATTAGCCCGGGATGGAACTATCGTAAAATCTCCTTTTAAATGTAGAATTGAAGATATGAAAGAAAAGCGTATCTTTGCCAGGCGTAAACGGATAGAGATGTTTTAATATATGTTGAGACAACAGTTACAACAAAAATTACAGCAAAAGCTTTCCCCTCAACAAATTCAGTTGATTAAGCTATTGGAACTTCCTACGATTGAACTGGAAGAAAGGGTAAAGCATGAACTGGAGGAAAACCCGGCTCTGGAAGAAGGTATGGATATGCCGGACGATTTTGAACCCGCCGGAAATGAAGACGGGGAAGAGGCGCCGGCAAACGAAACCGATACCGACCTCTCGCTGGGCGACTACCTGACGGAAGATGATATTCCAGACTATAAGCTGCGCGAGATTAGGGAACGGACAGAGCAAAAGGAAGATATCCCTTTCTCCGCAGGCCAGTCGCTCAACGAATATTTGTTACAACAGTCAGGTTTGCGCGGCTTTCCTGAAAAAGAAGAGAAAATAGCCGAATACATTATAGGTAATATCGACGACGACGGGTACTTGCGCCGGAGCCTCTCTTCCATTGCAGACGACTTGATATTCCAGGCCGGACAGGTAGTAGAGGAAAAAGAAATAGAAAACGTACTGAAAGTTATACAGGATTTTGACCCGCCCGGCATCTGCTCCCGCAATCTGCAAGAGTGCCTGCTTATCCAGCTGGAGAAAAAGGAACAAACGCAGGCAGTCAAATTGGCAACGGCTATTATCAGGGACTATTTCGACGAGTTCTCACGCAGGCATTACGACAAAGTACTCCGGGCGTTAAACAGCAATGAAGCCGACCTGAAAAAAGCTATCCGGGAAATCACCTTGCTCAGCCCCAAACCGGGCGGCAATTGGGAAGGCGCTATGGAATCCGCCATGAGCCAGATTACGCCCGACTTTATTGTAGAAGCCCTTAATGGCGAGCTTTTCCTCAGTATGAACGCCAGGGGAATCCCCTGTTTGCATATCAACCGCGACTATATGGATATGTTTCAAAGCTATGCCTCGAACAAAGCCAACCAAACGTCCGAGAAGCGCGACGCCGTACAATTTGTAAAGCAAAAGCTCGACTCCGCCCAATGGTTCATCGACGCCATCAAGCAACGGCAGGAAACGCTGCGGCGAACGATGGAAACTATTATTTCGCTCCAACAGGACTTCTTCCTTACAGGAGACGACGCTTCCCTCCGCCCCATGATATTAAAAGACGTGGCTGAACGCGCCGGCTACGATGTCTCCACCATCTCACGTGTAAGCAACAGTAAATATGTGCAGACGAACTTCGGCATCTATCCGCTGAAATATTTCTTCTCGGAATCCATGCCTACCGATTCGGGCGAGGAGGTTTCCAACCGTGAAGTGAAAAAGATAATGAAAGATCATATAGACGGCGAGGATAAAAGGAAACCTCTCACAGACGAAGAGCTTGCCTCTATCCTGAAAGAGAAGGGATATGTGATAGCCCGCCGTACGGTAGCAAAATATCGCGAACAAATGGACATTCCGGTTGCCCGCCTCAGAAAAGAAATATAACTTTGCATGTAGAATGAAATTAATGGCCAACATAGCATCTATCATCTTCCATCCTTTACTGATGGTTACCTACGGGGTATTGTTATCGCTCAATTACACATACCTGGCGATTTACCCCTCCACCATGAAGCTATATCTTGCGGGAGGCTCATTTTTGTGTACCACCGTCATCCCCGGCTTGCTCATCTTGCTGATGATAAAAGGAGGATCCGCCAGCGACGCGGAACTGACAGACAAAAGAGAACGCACCATTCCCTACCTGATATTCATTGCTTCCAACATGGCGTGCCTCTTCTATCTGTTCAAGATGCAGATGCCCTTTTGGCTGCTGTCGCTGTTTATCGGAATATGCGTGGCGTTATTCATCGCGTTGCTTATCAACTTTGCATGGAAAATCAGCGCACACGCTATCGGTATCGGCGGGTTGCTGGGAGCGGTGATGGGGGTAGCGCAGATACAGATGATAAATCCCTTCCGGCTGTTCATCATTATTCTTTTGGCTGGCGGATTGGTATGTACTTCACGGATTCTGTTAGAAAAGCATACGCCCATGCAAGCCTATGCAGGTTTCGGATTAGGATTTATATGCACGTTCGGAGCCTCTCTTACGAATTTTATTTATTAATTCAATAAAAAAACGCTAAATTATGAATTTTCCTGCTGAATTAAAGTACACAAAAGACCATGAGTGGATACGTGTAGAGGGCGATGAAGCTTACGTTGGTATCACAGATTATGCACAAAGCGAACTGGGAGAAATCGTGTATGTAGACATCGCAACGAAAGGCGAAAGCCTGCAAAAAGAAGAAGTTTTCGGTTCTGTCGAAGCGGTTAAAACCGTATCCGACTTGTTTATGCCGGTAAGCGGAGAGGTATTGGAAGTAAACGCTGCCCTGGAAGAACAGCCGGAATTAGTGAATACGGAGCCTTACAGCAATGGCTGGTTAATCAAGATAGCCGTAGCCAACCCCGGAGAATTAGGCGAACTGCTATCTGCCGCCGCCTATCAAGAGCTTACCGGAAAATGACGCCCGTAGTAAGCATCATCATGGGCAGCGTCTCAGACCTGCCCATCATGGAGAAAGCTGCCGCGTTTCTGAACGAAATGGAAGTCCCCTTCGAGATGCACGCGCTTTCGGCCCATCGCACTCCTGCCGAAGTAGAAGCCTTTGCAAAAGGAGCCGGCGGGCGCGGGATAAAAGTAATTATTGCCGCCGCCGGCATGGCTGCACACCTCGGCGGCGTGATAGCCTCTATGACGACGCTTCCGGTAATCGGCGTCCCCATCAATTCTTCGCTCGATGGAATGGATGCATTATTGGCTATCGTACAAATGCCTCCGGGCATCCCGGTTGCCACGGTTGGCATCAACGGAGCCTTGAACGCCGCTATCCTCGCTGCACAGATTCTCTCTACAGGGGATGAAAAGCTCCGGGAAAAACTCCTCCTTTATAAAGAAGGTTTAAAAAAGAAAATAGTAGGTGCAAACAACGAACTGGCGAATATTCATTTTAAATACAAAACAAATTAGCCGGTAAACGTTGATGGACCCATTCAATTACAGCCGCCGCAAATCTTCAGTCGTCCGCGTAGGAACCACCCCTGTGGGGGGAGATAACCCCATCCGTATCCAATCAATGGCCAACGTATCCACGATGGATACGGAAGCCGCCACACAACAAGCCATCCGGATGATTGAAGCCGGCGCCGAATATGTACGTTTTACCGCACAAGGCGAACGGGAAGCCCTTAACTTGGGCGTCATCCGCAAAGCGCTGAACGAACGGGGCTACGCCACGCCGTTAGTGGCCGACATCCACTTCAACCCGCGAGCCGCAGACGCAGCCGCTAAAGAGATAGAGAAAGTAAGGATAAACCCAGGCAATTATGCCCCCACCCCTGAAGCTATCCGCCAACGTTTCGTTTCCCTCCTCAACATTTGTAAGGAACATGGAACCGCTATTCGCATAGGCGTAAATCATGGTTCGCTCTCCGGCCGCATCATGAATCAGTACGGCGATACGCCCGAAGGTATGGTTGCCTCTTGTATGGAATTCCTCCGTATTTGCCGGGAAGAGAACTTCCATGATGTAGTAATCTCAATCAAAGCCTCCAATACGGTCGTAATGGTTAAAACCGTCCGCCTGTTGGCGCAGGTAATGGATGCCGAAGACATGCACTATCCCCTGCACCTGGGCGTAACCGAAGCCGGCGACGGCGAAGACGGACGTATCAAAAGCGCCGCAGGTATCGGCGCCCTGCTGTCGGACGGCATTGGAGACACCATCCGCGTTTCCCTCAGCGAAGAGCCGGAAGCCGAAATACCGGTGGCCCGAAAGTTAGTCAATTACATAATGGAACGGAAAGGATGCGCTCCCATTACGGCTTCCCCCTTCCCCGGATACAACCCCCTGGCCATAGGCAGAAGAATAACCCGCCGGACAAACAACATCGGAGGAACCGAAGCG
This sequence comes from Tannerellaceae bacterium, assembly GCA_031259845.1. Classification (GTDB taxonomy): domain Bacteria; phylum Bacteroidota; class Bacteroidia; order Bacteroidales; family Tannerellaceae; genus DFXE01. Next base: position 33,381 of record JAIRKZ010000013.1, read on the forward strand.
CCCGTTGTTATTTCAACCCTCAGAAACGGAGATTTGATAAACTATACATCTCCTCCCGACTACATCTATACAGGCAACGAAGACCCCGATCATTTCCCGGATACGATCCCATTAATAGCCGATTCGTTATCATGGAAACGGAAAACGAACGTATTTCCCCTTTTCATCGCTTCCGAAATAGATGACTTAAAGCGTTACGACACGCAGCTAAAGTTCATCTGCCTTACGTACGAACAGTTGGACGGACATGTTATGGAAGTATTATCGCAGGATAAAAGCGCCGTCGTTATCCTGAGCGCCCCCGGACGTAACGGCGTCGGAGCCATGCGGGCCGCCCTTCATAAATTGATGACGGCAGGTTGCGACGCACCCGTCATCCTGCACCGGGAGTATAAGGAAACGGATATCGAATCCCTGCAATTGAAATCGGCGGCCGATTTCGGAACCTTATTCCTCGACGGCTTCGGAGACGGCATCATGTTGCATAATGAGAACGGAGCCGCCGCTATATCCTGCGGCATCATGTTCGGCATCCTTCAAGCCACCCGTACCCGCATCAGCAAAACCGAATACATCTCCTGCCCGGGTTGCGGACGCACGCTATACAATTTACAATCCACCATTGCCCGCATAAAGGAAGCCACTTCCCATCTGAAAGGACTAAAGATAGGCGTTATGGGTTGCATCGTAAACGGCCCCGGAGAAATGGCCGACGCCGACTATGGATACGTAGGCTCAGCCCGCGGGAAAATAGACCTGTACAAAGGCAAAACCTGCATCCACAAAAACATCCCCGAAACAGAAGCCGTAGAATGCCTCATCCAACTAATCAAAGAGAACGGCGATTGGGAAGCAGAAAAGCGCCATACGCCCTATTAGGAATTATTAGTATCTCATTTGGAATATTATACGTATTTTTGAACGTATTATTCACAATCATACATAAAAAAAGAGTTATATGAAAAACATCACAAGAAGGACGGCTATCAAGACAGTGTTGGCCGGCAGTGCAGCCGCGGCTGTATCGGGAGTTGCCAATGCTTCTCCTGTCGTAACGAATCTAACAGGTGCAACGGCTAAACTAAAAGGGAATATCCGGCACTCTGTCAGCAAATGGTGCTTTGGCGATTATGAATTGAACGAATTTTGTGAAATTTGTAAACGCTTCGGCATTGAATCAGTAGAATTACTCGACCCGAAGGATTGGCCGGTTGTACAGAAACATGGCCTTACCGTAGCTATGGCGCAGGGAGCGGGATTAGGTATCGACAGAGGTTTTAACGACCCCGGTTTGCACGATGAATTGGCGGCCAGCTATGAAAAGGTTATCCCGATGGTAGCCGAGGCGGGGCTTACCAACCTGATTTGTTTCTCCGGCAGGCGCAATGGCGTTACGGATTTACAGGGTTGGGAAAATTGTGAAAAAGGGCTGAAACTCATTACCCCCATTGCCGAGAAGTACAAGGTGGTTCTTACAATGGAATTATTAAACAGCATTGGGCATAAAGATTATTTGTGCGATCATACGGTTTGGGGGGTTGAATTATGCCGCCGGGTAGGCTCGCCTAATTTCAAACTGTTGTATGATATTTACCACATGCAGATTATGGAAGGAGATATTATCAACCATATCCGGAAATATCACGAATTTTTCTCGCATATCCATACCGGCGGCAATCCCGGACGCAATGAAATTGACGAAACGCAGGAACTATACTACCCTGCCATCATGAAAGCCATTGTAGATACCGGATATAAAGGATTCGTAGGGCAGGAATTTGTTCCGAAACAACCCGATAAAATCGCCTCATTAGAGAAATGTATCCTGATCTGTGACGTATGATCCCCCCAAAGCCTCTATTATACCATAATGGAGGCTTTCTTTCATTATTTTGATGCAAAATCGTTAATAATTCCTACCTTTGCCGCCGGTTTAATAAACAGATAGATTTATGGAAACGGTATTAAGTGGAATCAGGCCTACCGGCAATTTACATTTAGGGAATTATTTCGGCGCAGTACAAGCCTTTGTCAAACTGCAAGACGCGTATAATTGTTTCTTTTTTATTGCCGACTGGCATTCGCTTACCACGCATCCCAAACCGGATAATATACGTAACAGCGTAAAAATCATCCTTGCCGAATACCTCGCTTGCGGTATTGATCCCGAAAAAGCGACTATTTATGTACAAAGCGATGTGCGCGAGGTAGCCGAATTATATTTATACCTGAATATGAACGCCTATCTGGGAGAATTGGAACGTGTCACTTCGTTCAAAGACAAAGTGCGTTCACAGCCTGACAATATCAATGCAGGGCTCCTCACCTACCCTTCGCTGATGGCTGCCGATATCATCATTCACAAAGCGCATAAAGTACCGGTAGGTAAAGACCAGGAACAAAATATGGAAATGGCAAGAAGGTTTGCCCGCCGCTTCAATATGATCTATGGAGTAGATTATTTCACAGAGCCCCAATCTTTTCATCTGACAGATAAAGCGGTGAAAGTGCCGGGATTAAACGGTAGCGGCAAAATGGGAAAAAGCGAAGGAAACGCCATCTACTTAATAGACGATGAAAAGACCATCAGGAAGAAAGTAATGAAAGCAGTAACAGACGCAGGCCCAACCGAACCAAACAGCGAAAAACCCGAAGCGATAGCCAACCTGTTCTCTCTCCTCGAAATCGTTTCATCAAAAGACGCCTACGATTACTTCAACGAAAAATACAACCGGTGCGAAATCCGTTACGGCGACTTAAAAAAACAATTGGCCGAAGACATCAACGCCTTCTGCTCCCCCATCCGCCAACGTATCATCGAAATAGCATCGGATGAAGACTACATGAAGAAAGTCGCCGGACTGGGAGCCGCCAAAGCCAGGGAAAGCGCCTCCAAAACCCTCCGTGAAGTACGCGAAATCATCGGATTCAGGCCGTAAGAATGTGTCTTTTCCCGGGTTTAAAATAAACTTATTTCAATAAATAACCTGCCACAAAGCCTAATGTAAACGTTTGGTCGCGAAAGGCATATTCATATCCGGGGTCTATTTGTTTATTAAACGTCGGCAGCCAGGAGAAATTTACGCCTAACAATAGTCTGTCAATGGCATAGTCGAAACCAAGCTCACACTTCAAGCCATACAATACCGGTTTGGCTTTTATGGTAACGGGCAATCCGGCGTCGTCGGTTTTAGCAAAAGAGGAAAAATGATTCACCCTAAAGTCGACACGGGGGCCAACTCCTACATAATAAATTTCACGCCTGACATTTCTTTTTAACTGAAAAGTAGTATTGACAGACACGTAATCGGCCCCTGTTTTCAATACTAAATACTCGGTTAGCGCAGAACCTACATTGTCATAAACAGGAATCTTCTCCTTCCCGCCCTTACGAATATAGCCCGCCTGGCTTGAAAGATTAAACCAACCTCTATCAAGATAACTCACTCCCAATGCAATCTGATAAGGCCTCATCGCAGCAAACGAAATATCGTCACTCCCTTTTAACGAAGTGAAAGCCATACCATTCTCTAACCTGATTGTTTGCGCTTGCGCCTGTGTGGAAAAATAAAGGAATAAAATAACAAACCCGCTCTGATTTTTAGTTTCAACATCATTCTATATTTTAGATTGTTTTACATAGAACGATATTTTTATCCAATTAATATAACGGCAGCGTTTTTTTGTACATAGCGCAATGCGTTTCCGGTTCCAAGCCGATGCAACAGGTGCGGTTGTCTAACAACGGCTCCATATTTTTCGTGCCAGGTATCGGACAAGATACTGAAAACGGCGGTAAGGGTTTATACTTATCGCTCAATATCTGGCTGTGTAGAAAGTTTATATAATCCAAATTTTAATTGCATCGAATTCGATGTAATTAAAAATAGAGCCCGAGTGAACAGCTTTATCCTAACATCGAAAGAATGGTGTGCTAAAACAAACGTGTCAGACTTTCCGGCCGATACGCAAATGACTATTCAACTATTTCCATTATATTTGTAAACTAATTGTTAATTTACAAATGAAATGCTCAATCATGGAAAAGAAGAAAGAAGAAAAGAAAAAAGAAGAAAAGAAGAAGAAAAAGGGAAAAAAATCTAAGTTCGCAATATACTGGGAATCCAAAAAGGAGCCGGGATTTGAAGTTGTCGACATGAAGGCTATATTACGATAGTATGCGCTATTACCTGGATACTAACATACTGGTTTTCATTTTAACATGGGACGAGGAAAATATTAGTCCGGAAGTATTGGCTATTTTAAACGATTACGGTAGTGTTTTATATGTTAGTTCGGTAGCCGTGAAAGAATTGATACTACTATACCGGATAGGGAAAATGAAATTAAAACGTTTTAAATCGGAGGCGGACGTTTTAGACGACTTGAAAGAAGCGGGTATTGAAATCCGGCATTTTAATCAACACCATTTTATACAGTATACTAAATTAGAAATAACGGAAGGGCACAAGGATATGAACGACCATGCAATTATTTCACAAGCCATATCCGATAAAATACCGCTTATTTCTTCCGACCGGACTTTTAAAGACTATGTATCTCAGGAATTAAATTTTGTATTCAATAAACGCTAATAAAATAATTATGATTACTATTTCAGGCGTTGACCCCAATGTGATGGCAAACAATATCGAACCCGCCCCACGCATCCGGGAGAAATACTGAACGGCAAACGCGCCATAAGCGTACAGCTTGCAATGCTAATTGAAGCGGCACTGGGAATTGACGCTGAATTGTGACTCAAAATGCAGATGTGCTACGAAATATCAGGAACTTCATCAACATGACGTACTTTCTGACTGCTAAGCTCAAATTCGCTTACCCTCTCTATTCGTTATAGAGCTGAAAGCATTTTGTCCCTCCTGTTTCGCTTATTTGTATCCCAATCCAAGATATCTCCTGAAAACACGCTGTATTTGGCGCTTGCTTTTTGATAAAATAACACTAAAAGAAAGGAGGAATAATATACAAAAGGTACATATACATGAACCAGCCCATCAGGACGAATTCGACACTATTTTACTTTTTAATAATCCCTCGGATCATCATCAACAATTGCATAGTGATAGTTGTCTTTCCATTCTCCTCTAATTGGGAGTATCTTTCTTCGCAACCCTTCTCGTGTCATTCCTGCTTTTTCAAGAACCCGGATCGACCTGATATTTTCAGTAGCAACTCCTGCTTCTACTTTATGTAGTTGAAAATCGTCAAACCCGACCCTTATCAATATTTTTGCTACTTCGGTTGCATATCCTTGCCCCCAATACAATGGAAGTAACTCATAAAATATCTCTCCAAGTTTGAATCTGTTGACAGATAGAGTTATGCCCGCCATCCCAATGAATTTTCCAGACACTTTTTCGATAATTTCCCACGTATAAGATTTCCTTTTTTCTTCTTGTTGAGCTTCAAACATCGATCGGAGATTCTCTCTGGTTTCCTCTATACTTTGAGGGATACCAAGCGTATTATATTCATCTACTTCAGGACACGAATAAAGATTGTGGATACTTTCCAAATCATCCCAGGTTACTTCTTTCAGTATTAATCTTTTTGATTCCAATTCCATTGTCTCATACATATAAATATCCTCCTATACCTTTTATTTTTACAATTTAAGTAGTTGTATAAACTTCACGAAATCTTCACAATATGCACTTGGATTTTCCATCGCGGTAAAATGACCACCACTTTCAATACGTGAGAAATGAATTAAGTTGAAGTGTTTTTCTATCCATGATTTTGGCGGCAAATTAATATCTTTTGAGAAAAGAGAAACGCCGGTCGGAACCTTTATATCACCAACAGGCGTAAGGTGATTGCTGTTTTCATGATAAATCCGGCATGACGTATAGATGGTATTTGTCACCCGGTAAATCATAATGTTGGTGATTATATCCTCGTATGAAAGGCATGACTGCCAATCTCCCCACGAATAAAATTTCTCAAAAATCCATGCGGCTAAACCAATTGGCGAATCTGACAATGCAAATGCAAGCGTTTGGGGTTTTGTGGACTGGATACTCATGTATCCCGCTTCTTCCTTTATCCATTTGGAAACAGTCTCATAATACAGTTTCTCTTCATCTGTAAAGTTATCCCGATATACCATCAAATCACGTATTAAACCTACATCGTTCAAATAGATTCCGGATAAATACTCCGGATAATTTTTGGCAAGGTAACGTGTGATTCCGGAGCCTACATCTCCCCCTGCTGCGATAAATCTTTTATACCCCAGTACGCGGGCCATCAGTTTGAACCAAAAATCAGCGATTGATTCATTATTAATGGAAAAGACGTTTGAATAACCGGAAAATCCAAATCCAATTACCGAAGGGATAATAACATCGAAAGATATTTCAGACCCGTTTGCTAATATACGTTTCTGCGTTAATGAACGAATAATTTTCGTATATCTTACGAAGCTGTCAGGCCAACCGTGAGAAAAAATGACTGGAATTGAATTTGGTGTTTCTCCTTTTTCTAAAATAAAATGAATATCAATTCCATCAATTGTTGTCATATACTGATGGAACTGATTCAACTGAGATTCGTGCTTCTTCCAATCGTACTCGTTCAACCAATAATTGATTAGTCCGCCAAAATCGGGAGAATGAATCCCCAAGTCCCAATTTTTTCCAAAATGGTTTTCCCATGGGAATTTCGCCGAGGCTAATTTTGTCGTGAGTTCACTTAATTCTTTGTCGCATACTGATATCGTAAAGTCTCTATACATAATCTTTTACCTCATATCCTACCTTCATATTGCTGTTTTATATGGGGATAAACTTACTAAATATAAATGAAACAGACCCGAATTACCTCTTAAAATCTTTGTTTTTACCCACTGCGGGCTTGATGTTGGGTCTTGCATAAAGATATAAAATTCCACAAGGCAACTGTTGTCAATTGCCACTAATAAACAGCCGTTTGCGATGCCAACCGATTTTGAAAAAGTACAATTTCTTAATCGTTTTGTTGTTTGTGGAACTTTTTTATTTATTTTTGCAGAAAATTTATATCTAATGGAAAACGAAAAATCTTATTTTGATGGTGGTTTGTTGCAACTTTTCGGTTGGCAAATATTAGGTGCTTTAGTAACGATATGCACGCTGGGTATTTGTTTGCCGTGGGCATACTGTATGATTTACAGGTGGGAAGTAAATCATACTGTTATAGAAGGTAAAAGACTTATGTTTGATGGATCGGCGGTACAGCTATTCGGGCATTGGATCAAATGGTTTCTATTGTCTATAATAACACTGGGTATTTATTCCTTTTGGGTTGTTATAAAGCTAAAACAATGGCGCACCAAACACATTTATTTTGCGAATTAACAAAAAAAGCCGTGTTATAACGGCTTTTTTTGTTTTACGGTTTCAGAAAACTAACTGTTTTTATTTCCGGGCATTACTGGTGATACCGGTGTCATTACATGCCGGCATGTCGTGTCTGTGAATTGTACGGAATAATACCGTTCTATTTGACAGCAACCATCGTTCCGCTTCGTTCTGTGCATTCGTTCACGTATTGGCAAGCCGTAGCCTTCCTCTGTGCTTATGTTCCGGCGAAAAGAAAGAATAACCTCCACTGATATACTTTTGTTATGATTTGGTGTACTGTTTAGGCTTTATTCCAATATGCTCGTGAAAAATTCGCGAAAAATGGCTCAGGTTCGTAAAGCCTAATTGATATCCAACTTCCGAAACAGATAATTTTTCTTCTCTCAATAAACGGGCAGCTTCCTTTATTCTGAAATCTTGGTAAAAGTTGAAAATTGTATTGCCGAAAATCTGTTTAAATAATCGCTGCAGTTTGGATGGACTCATATTGGCAAGTTGGGCTAATTCTTTAATAATGGGAGGAGTATCCAAGTGTTCGAGCATTTGCTCTTTTACTTTGTAAATAGTTTGAATATCCCGGCTATTTAAAGCATATATATGCTTTAAATCACGTTTTTCCAATTCTATTAACAATCTGCATATCAACTCTTCCGCCTTGATTCTCAGAAAAAACAGTTCAAACGTTTCACCTACTGATTCGGTAACAATTTCATCCACAGTTTTCTGTAAAGACGGAAAAACCATTTGTTCGAATAATAAAGGCTGTGTATTCTGTAATAAGCTTTGTAAAATCGATGATTTTTCAGATATATCAAACAGATTATTCAAATAATCGGCGTCCACTTCTATATTAATAGTCGCTGTACTTGTATGGACTGAAATAACATCGTCTGTATTTATACGACTGGTCGCTATTAAAACTGAAGGTATTTCTGTTGAATGCTTACCCGCTGATACTACCTCGTTTTTGGGAAAAATATTTTGAAACTTAAAAAACAGGATTCTTTTAGAAGCATTTATTTCCGGATTCTCAACAAGCCAATCTTCATTTAGCTCATAATTACTGATTAACATTCGAATGTTTTTGTTAAAAACAAATCCGGCACAATAGCCTCGCCCGAATTTTTCAGGAATTTCCAATCTTTTGTTTTTTACTTCCGTGCCCAATAAATAAGCAAGTCTTATCAGAATATTGGATTCTGCCTGTTGTTTTTTAACTTCCATAAAAGAATTATACGACTATTTTCGTGTCAAATATAGCTATTTTGCTCTTAAATCAATCTGTAATTTTGCACGAAGAAAGTGAGTTGGAATAAAATTGTAAATCATAAACTTAAAAATAAAAACATGCCATTCGAACAATTATTCAGACATATTTCTCCAGAAGAAATATCCGGCGATGTATTTACACTCGTAAGTAAGATTTTTCCTGTTATTACCGCAGGAAATGTGAATCATTATAACTCAATGACCGGCAGTGGTGGAGGCATGGGCGTTCTTTTCAAGAAACCTGCGACATGGAGCGTACTTCGCTCAGACCGCTATACGCTTGAACTGATACAGAAAGAACAACGCTATACAATGTCCTACTTCCCGGAGGAATACAGGAAGCAGATCATGTTTCTGGGAAGCAAATCGGGAAGGGACAGTGATAAGATGAAAGAAGTAGAATTGACAGGTATCCAAACGCCATCAGGCAATATGACGTTTGAAGAAGCAAGATTGATTGTCGAATGCAAATTAGTACAAATCACCACACCTCTGCTTGATGACTTTTACACTCAGGAAGCAATAAACTGGCTAAAGGATACCTACAAACAAGCGAGCGATATCCGCAAATATGTTTTTGGAGAAATTACGAATGCCTGGATAAAAAAGTAATTATATTTCTGCCATTACAGCTATAAAGGCGGTTTGACATTTTGTTATTTTGGCATTTTGTCATTTTACCCCCTCCCTGTCTCGCTTATTTGTACTCCCATCCGGGATAACTCCTGAAAACACGCTGTATTTTGCACTTACCTTTTGATAAAATAATACTAAACGGAAGGAAGCACTAACTATATGCGCGCCAACCAACCCCGTACATGTATAAAACAAAGTAAAAAGCAGTCGTTTGCTATCTGTTTGCTTAGGTAAAAACAGTGGGTAAAAAGAGTCGTTTTAGCGTCGTTCCGGGCCTCCGGAAGCCACTTTTCCGGGCGCTTTCGAGCCTTCCGGTTTTTCATTGTGATGTCTTCAGCAAGTCATTGTGATGCTTTTGTAAAGACATCGCAATGACTTTGCAAAGGCATCGTACTCCTTTGCTGAAGACTCCGTCATGTTTTACCGGAATCGTCCGCTGGTTCCCCCTTTCCGCACAAAACATCCGTTAGCTGAAAACGCAAATTCCTTAAAATCTGTCAGCGGATAAGCCTTAACGGTAGCATGAGGATACGCCACTTTTGACGCATCCTCTTTTTATCTTATTCTTTTTCAAAAGCAGGAAGCCCATTTTTCCAATAAACTTCTTTCTGTGAAAGATACCAGGTTTTCCCCTTATCGTTATTTCCCTGATAAAACAGACAGGTTCTTCCATCCATATCCGTAAATATATGCGGATGGCCGGATTCGCTTTCATTCCATTCACCCGGTTTACCATTAGGGAGGAAAGGTTCCTTGAATAATCTTTTCCAGGTAATGCCATCCTCGCTAACGGCCACCCCGATTTGTTGAGGCCAGTTATTATAAGCTCCGGCATAGAACATATACATTTTCCCATCTTGAACAGTGATAGAAGCAGCTTCTATACATTCGCCTTCCCATGGATAGACAGGGTAAAGGACGGAAGAGTCTGCTGCCTGTATCCAGTCTTCCCGGTTAAAGCCGGTAGATAGCGGAGCCGTAGCTACTCCCAGCATCTGTATTTTAAAATCCTTATCCCGCGTAGCGAAATAAAGGAAGTAACGTCCTTTAAACTCACAAACCTCCGCATCAATTGCGCGTCCGCAGTTCCAATCGCCGGTAGGACGGAAAATCGGATTAGTCGGGTTGCGGTCGAAATTGATACCATCGGTAGAAACCGCATGGCAGATAGCATCTTTCTCCCTGTTTCCATACGTCTGGTAAAACAGATGCACTTTTCCGTCGCGAACCAAAGCTCCCGGGGCACAAAGTCCGTTCTTTTCGTAAGGAGCATCCCTGGCCGGAGTTATCTCTCCTGCTTTCGTCCAGTTTATCAAATCTTTACTGGATGCTATACCAATCCCCATGCCGGTATTCGGGTTCTCTTTTTTCGGACGGATGGTATAATACATCAGATAACGTTCTTTAAAGTTTACTACATGCGGGTCTTTAGCGAACGAGACGCCGGTACGCGAAGTATCTCCGAACATCATCCGGGATACCTGCGCACGCCCGGAAACAGACAAGAATAAGCAGCTTAGTAGAAGAATATATGTTCTCATTCTATTAAATGTTGATAGATTAATTACCATAACCCGGGTTCTGTGTAAACTCTTCCGGATTTGAAACGTTCGTAAGTTGATCACGCGGTATCGGACGCAATACATGATACTCTTTAAATTTACCGGCCGTTCTGGGGCTTATATCCGGGTCATTCATGCGCTCCATCAGTTTGCCGGTTCGTTTCAGGTCATACCAACGGTGCATTTCGCCCATCAACTCGCGGCCTCTTTCATCCAGAATAAAGTCAATCGTTATATCAGAAGGCTTCACGTTCATATCCGCCTCACGTCCCGGCATAGCTGCGCGCATACGGACTTTATTTATATATTCGGCTGCTTTCTGTGAATTTCCGGACAAGTATGCTGCTTCAGCTGCCAGTAAATACGTATCGGCCAAACGATAGACAAAGACGTTCCGCGATCCGCCCGTCCAGTTTACTTCCGGCCGTTCCGGATCAAGATGTTTTACCAAATACGCATACATCTTATACGAAGTGAAACGGGTATTCGACGGCCATTCGGCATTCGGATTTTGTTCGGACTGTACATCTTTTTGCGGATCAATCTGTTCACGCATATATTCCGGAAGGAATACAAGTATTGGCCAAACCTCTTTAATCTGTTCCGGCGTCCATGGTTTTCTCGGATCAATCATCGCCAGTTCGCCTTTTGTCCAGACTTTCTCCTCCATCTTCTTTGTAAACGGACTGAATACGTTTTCTTTAACCGAATTTTCCGTTATGTTCCAGCGGGATATAAAGCAATCTTCGTAGCGTTGGTCAATTGCCTCGTCAAACAATCTGATGGCATAATCGGTTGAGCGTTCGCGGCTCCAGGGCCTGCCATATTCGATCACACGTAATACACCCGGATGTTCTTCCGAATAGGCGGAAGTAAAATACATGTGAGCTGTGTTGCCTCCCCCGTTTAATTCGGCATTTTTCGTATATAAAACGGAGAAAAGGACTTCCGGATTCTGTTTGTTGTTTATATCCCATAATTCGGCATGCGATTTGACTAATGAGTATTTACCGGAGTTAATTATTCTTTCTGCATAACTCAAGGCTTCATCATTCCGCTTGAGGGTAAGATATACTATCGACAGATGATGCATGGCTGCATACCGGGTGATTCGTCCGAAATCAGAAGTTGGATATGTTTCCGGTAAGTTGTTGGCCGCAAATTCTAAATCGGTAACGATCTGTGCCCAAATATCGCCGGCTTTCGTTTTATGAGCGGTTGTTTCAGCAGAAGCGCTTGGTTTCAGCGGCATGGGTATATCTCCAAATTGCTGTACCAGGTGATAGTAGTGATGCGCCCTGATAAATAAAGCCTCCGCCAGGAAGCGTTCTTTCAGGCTGTCGTCTAATCCCGGTATAACATTGTTTTCCAAGCTTTCGATAACGGCATTACACTGGTTGATCGTCTTATAACAGCGATACCAAAATCCTCTGACATCGCCATTCGTCGCATCAATTGTCCATTCGAACCATTGTTCATGCCCTTGATGGCCTATCCAAATATCAGAAGGGCCTTCGCACATATAAATCAGGAACTCCTGTATATACATTTCCCTTAATGTGGAATACAATCCGTTTACCCCATTGCTTATTCCGTCTTTGGTTGTATAGAAATTACCTACGGTTACTTTATTATAAGCTGTTTCGTCTAAAAAGTCACAAGCCGGTAAACATAGCAGAGACAGCAAACCTGTTATTATTTTATTTCGTATTTTCATATTCTATTTTCCAGTTAGATTATTAAAAACTTGCATTTATTCCGAATACAAACGAGGTTAAAGGGCGATGATCTGTATAACTGTTACAATTCTCCGGGTCTAATCCAACGTAATCGCTCTTTGTCCATGTATATGGATTCTCAGTCATAAAATATATTCTGAACCTCTCGCTGTGAAACTTCCTCGATACTTCTTTTGGCAAGGTATATCCTACATTGATATTTTTCAGACGTATAAACGATAAATCCCGGTAAGCGTAATCGCTTTGTACCAATAGATTCTGCGGATTGGTTATGGCCGGTTCCGGACAATCATTGGCAGGATTATCGGGTGTCCAGAAATCGACATTCAGATGGTTATAACGGGTTGAACCGGCTTCGTCGGTCAATACGCCCAGTACAGAGCCATATTTCTGGCGCGTATAGAAATAGATATTCAGGTCGAAATCCTTATAATACAATCCGGTGGAAAGACCTGCAGTCCATTTAGGTATCCTGTTATATATAAACAAATCGTCCTGATCGTATTTATCGTTCCTGTTTACATCTTCCACTTTAGGAGCTCCCGGTTCACGGGAATACTTGGCTGCTTCCGTTTCTTCGCTATATTGCCATACGCCTGCATATTTATACAGATGCTCCACATAAAGAGGCTGGCCGATAAACCATTTATTACCCGGGCTGTCTTCCTTGCCATTGAATAATTCAACGATTTCGTTCTTATTGTAACCGAAAGTAAAATCAAGAGTCCATCTGAAATCTTTTGTTACGACAGGTACCGTATTCAACACAACTTCTATCCCTGAATTCCGCATCTTACCTACATTCTGCCAGGTGAATTCATATCCTGTAGTGACAGGCAAATTACGTTGCATCAATAAATCATGTGTGTTTCGTATATATCCGTCAATAGAACCGTTAATCCGGTTATTCAGGAAACCGAAATCAATGCCGGCATTATATTCTTCCGTACGTTCCCATCCTAACCGGTTATTGGGTAACTCGGTTGGCAGGTAGCCCATTGCCGATTGCTCAGTTGTGCCAAAATAATATACATATCTGCCCAAAGCGCCTTGTGTGGCGTATTCGGCAATAGCCGTATTGCCGGAATTCCCCCAACTTAAACGTAATTTCAGATTAGACAGCCAGTCAACCTCGTCAAGGAAAGCTTCTTCATTGATACGCCAGGCTAATGCCGCAGACGGGAAAAAGTCCCACTTGTTTCCGTCTGCCAGACGGGAAGAGCCATCGTAGCGACCAGTTAATGTCAACAAATAACGATCTTTGAATGAATAATTGATGCGTCCCATGAAAGACAACAAGGCCCACTTACGAACCGAAGAAAGACGGGAAAATACATCCGGAGCTTCATTTACATTATACCAGGAACCAAAGTAAGGCATATCCTGGCCTGTCAGACCCGCCAGTTCCGACCTGTCTGTTTGCATATCATGCACTAATGAAACATCAAAGCTATGTTCTTTCAATATTTTTTTATAGTTCAACAAGTTCGTGAATGTGATCTGTTGATCGTTCGTTTTTTTGAATTCGGCCGAAGGAGAAGCCAATTGACGGGCCTGCGTTGTGGCGCTCCGGTAAATGCCATTCTCAATAGCCGACATACCATAAGTCAGACTCGTACGGAATTTCAAACCGCTGATTATTTCCCAGTCTGCAAAGAGATTCAACAATATACGGGTTCGTTTTTCTTTGTTATCTACATTCTTTTTATCAATATCAAACATTGGATTCGAGTGTAATACAGTCTGATACCAGCCACTGTTGTAGAAACGCATTTCTCCGTTTTCATCGTACGCTTCCGTCAGTGGGTCCAGTACAGTCCCGTATTTCCACACACTGTTATCGCCATTATTACGGGTAGTCAAAGCCAGCAAAGAAGAATATCCGATAGTGAGATTTTTCGCCAGTTCCATATCTCCATTGATACGAGCCGAGAAGCGTTCATAGTTCATATTGTCAATAATACTCTGGTCTTTGTTGTATCCAAACACCAACATATTCCGGTTATGTCCGGCCGATTGATTGATGCTGATATTATGGTCTGTTTTATATCCTGTTCCGCTGAACATCATATCCTGCCAGTCTGTGAAGCGTCCGGTAGTAAGAGCATTTAACTGGATATCATCAAATATTTCTTTATCTGTTTCGCCCTGGTTGGCGGCCCTCTTCCAGTCGGCATACTTTTCGCCACTCATCATATCGTAATTCTTGAACGATTTGGAAACCCCGGCATATCCGTCATAGTTGATTGTCAACCGCGAATCTTTCCGGGCGCGTTTTGTCGTAATGATAATAACCCCGTTGGCTCCTCGTGAACCATAGATCGCAGTCGATGAAGCATCTTTCAATATATCGATCGATTCTATTTCGGCCGGATTAATCTCGTCAACCTTTCCGGCAAAGGGTGCATCATCTACTACGACCAACGGACTATTTCCGGCATTGATTGAATTATATCCACGAATAAGGATGGTAGAAGAAGAACCCGGCGCGTTTCCCATCGTAATATCCGCTCCTGCTATTTTTCCTTGTAAAGCCTGTATTGGATCTTTCATTACAGCTTGGTTCTGAATTGAAGAAGAAGAGAGTTGGGAAACAGAACCTGTCAGGTCTCTTTTTTTAATTGTTCCATACCCTACGACCAATACCTCTTCCAAAGCCTGAATATTTTCCGTCAGCGTAATCTCGAAGGAAATTTTTCCTTTAACGGAAATCTCTTGCAGATTGTATCCGATATAAGAAACAATTAATACGGCATTTTGCGGTACCTCAAGCTGAAATTGTCCGTTTATATCCGTTATTATTCCACCGGCAGCGCCTTTTACTATAATATTGGCGCCAACAATCGGTTCTCCAAATTCATCTAAAACGATACCGGTTATTTTCTTTTGATTAGTATCGGGCGCCTGTTTCGCTATAGTCGATTTCAGCGTTAATACAATTAATGATTCATTTTCTTTTTTATAAGATATTTCCGTATTAACCAGCAATTCGTTTAACGCTTCGTCTATCGTGGCATTTTCTACAACAAGACTGCTTTTTTGTTCGAGACTGGACAGGTCGTCATTATAAAAGAATTTATAATCACTGGAACGTTCGATCACACTAAGTATTTGACGGATGGGTTGATTTTTTACATTTACTGTAATTTGTGCAAATAGTGTTGGTGATATTAATAAAAGGAATAGTGCATTAATAAATACATTTTTCATGTTCTACTATTTAAAGGTATTAATTATTGCGCCTGTTATTTGCAAGATACCGTGGCGCATTTTATTATCACACAGGGACAGTATCATGATACTGAGCCTTATAGGGTTGGGGTTATTCTATTGTGTATTCATACTGTTCTTTTTAAGTTAAACAATTATTTTAAGGCTCTCTCATAATCTTGTTTTTGCTTTTTATTCTCACGTAATATGATCAAACTGTCTTTAATTTCGTAGGAAAGCGGTGATGTTAAAGATAAAATTTGTAATATGCTTTCCAGGCTTGTATTTTTCAAGGTGCCTCTGAAACGTAGCTTTTTAAGCGCTTCAGATTCAAATATAATGGTTGTATTATAATACCTTTCCAATATTTTAGCTATGTTTTCAAACGTTTCGGGTTTAAATCTTAATGTGTTATCTTTCCAACCAGCATATTCCCACGCATCAGAAACCTGATTGTTCCGCATTTTACGATTCAGTTTGTTATATACCGTAAGATGATTGGGCAGCATTGTTATCTTATCATAATCCGATTCCACATCCACCTTTCCGGTCATTAAGGCGATGGAAATATGCTCTTCGTTATCGTATGATTTAATATTGAATGAAGTACCGAGTACTTTTACGGCAATACCTCCTGTTTGTACGATAAATGTTCTTTCTTTATCGGGAGTAACCTCAAAAAAAGCCTCCCCATGAAGTTGGACTACACGTTCTTTATGATTAAAATGAGTCCCGTATGTAACTTCCGAATCGGAGTTGATCCATACTTTTGTTCCGTCGGGAAGTATTATGCTTGCTTTCTGTCCCTTCTCTACAGCCACAATTGTATCGGAGAGGTTGCTGTTACCCTGGTTGTAGAAGTAAACAATTATTCCGGTAGCAAGCAAAAGCATGAATATGGCAGAGGCAGAGGCAATCCATTTTATAAATGGATTTATAGATTTCTTGGGTTTACCCCATACAGCTACCGGCGCTGTTTGCAAAATGTTCAGTCGTACTTTAATCCTGTTCAATAACTCTTTTTTCAATGCCGGTTCCATTTCTTCCGACGCATTTTCCCATTGCTCCTGTCCCCATGAATTATAGTCCTGCTCTGTCATTTTTAATCGTTTGTTATTAGTTGTACAAATAAGTGAGTAAAAACCGTTACGGCTATTTCAATATTTAACATTTATTCATAGTAAGCAGAGCACAAGAAGAGATATGCTATAATTATAATGTTGTGCTATTTTCTCCCGCAAAAAGTTTATGGCTTTCCGGAGTTGAGATTCTACGGTGTTTTCGGATATGTTTAGTTTTTTCGCGATTTCTTTATTACTGTACAGATGGTGGCGGCTAAGGAGAAACACTTCTTTTCGTGCCGGCGGAAGCTGCTCTATCAGTGTATTTATATATTCATCCAGCATTTTGAACTCAACCTCTTTCTCCGTTGTATTCTCAACAGGTACAGGTATATAAGATATGAGATTCTTCTGATATAAAAGTTCATGGCTCCGTTTCCGATAGATATTAAGAAGCAGGTTCCTGGCGATGGTGAAGATAAAAGTAGAAAATGTCTTTTCGGGATCCAGTGATAATTTGTTTTCCCATATGCTGATGAAAACCTGCTGTACGATCTCTTCTGCCAGATAATCTTCGCCTGTGGTCATTTTCATAACAAAATTGTAGAGTTTTCCACTCCACTTGTTATAAAGATATTCAAAAGCAGTGATATCCCCTTTCTTCAGGTTACGAATATGTAGTTGTTCTTCATGCATATCGGATTCAGGACAATGAGGCAAAGATATAAGATTTTAACCTATATATATTGATTTTGATAAAAAGATCGTATAGGAGAGAGGTATAAATAAAACGAGGACAGTGTATAGAAACACTGTCCCTGTGTGACAATAAAAATCGTACTGCGGTATCTTGCAAATAACAAGCACAATTCTTATTTACCTTTTGAGTTACAAAGGTAAAGGATAATTTGGAATTATTTTAATTCAGGGCTGACATTCAGCGATTCAGGGAGGAAAAAATCCGAACGGCAAGCATCCGGAACGCCATATGTGTTTTTTTAAACTCTCCCATGTTTTTTTCTCTTTTCCAATGTAAACAACGGTAAATACAAGAATATTCCGATAACAGACATGACCAGGCCGCCAATCGTGCCGGCGGCAAGGGGGAACCAGAAGGCTTCCCTGTCTGTTCCTGCCATAAAGGGGATAAAGCCCAGGATGGTAGATACAACGGTAAGGAAGATGGGCGTTATTTTAGCGTTCCAGGCTTTCAGGTAGGCTTTGTGAGGGTGCATTAAGGGTTTTCTTTCTCTTATTTTATTATATTCGTTAAGGATATAGATACTTGCATTTACCGTTACGCCGCAAAGCAAAACAAATGAGGCGAATCCTCCCTGGTCGAAATTCAGCCTAAACCAGTAGAATGTGAGGAAAACGCCTATATAGGAAATGGGTATTACGAAGATGACGGCCAGCGGTTGTTTCAGCGAATTGAACAGGATGCTTCCGGTAAAGAAAATAATAACAATGATCAGCAGCAACAGCAGGTATTGTTTGTTGTCTTTCTTATCCCACGCCCAATAGCTGCTCTCTGCCTTGGCGCTATATCCCATAGGCGCCTGGGCATTAAATTCGTTTAATATCTGTTCCTGTATTTTTACTCCCTGATTGTAGGCTCCTATGTATTCATATTGCAGGCACAGGCGGTACTGCTGGTTTATCTTCGCCACTTTCTGGGGGGCCTGTTCTTTTTGCATCGCAGCCAATTCTTCTATTTTGTAAGGTATCCCTTTCACTGTTTGCGGGACATATTGCATATTCCAAATATCATATTCGGCCGATTGGCGGGAGGTAAGTTTCAGCTTTTCCAATTCATTATCTACGACAATGCTTCCGGTATAAATATCTTTCCCAAATACCGGGTATATGGAAGCAAACAAGTCGCCGGGGAGTATGTTTGCCCGGGCAGAGCTTTCTTTGTTAAGGTTGAACGTAAATTCCCTGTAATCGTCTTTCCACCACGAAAATTCCGAGTTTATCAGTACCTCTTTGATACGCCGGTAGGTTTGCAGTCTGTTTTTTACTTCCTCGGCCCATTTGTACAGTTCGTCGTAATTATAGCCGTACATCTCGATACGGAAATTACCGGCGTTCTCGCGTACGTCATTACTGAATCCCTGGTCTTGCAAACCATATACGCCCCAACTGCCGCCGCCCAGTTCAAGCGCTTTACTGATTATACGGCTTTTTAATGTGTAGGGGAAACCGCTCCGCTCGCTCTCTTTGGTAAAGAAGACGTCGATACGGGCCTGCCGTTCATTATAGATGTTCGTTTGGAATTGCTTGATTTCCTTATAATGGCTCAGATAAGCTTCCATACGGCCTATGAGGTTGTTCATCTGGCTAAGCGTAGAGCCGTTTGGCATAGACGCAGTAACAATCAGCACGGTTTCTTCGCGCCTGGTGAAATAACTGCCTTCATATACCTTCTGTGCAAAAAGGCGGAGCGTCCCTCCCAAGGTGTAATCCATAACCGGTTTTATCTTTTCTTTAAACAGGTCGCCCGACACGAATTTGTTGTATTTTTCGATAAAAACCGAATCGCGGTGCGAATACGCCTCACTGCTTTTCATCTCAATCTTATCCGGCAACATAAAGACCGGCAAACCAAAAGCAAGCACAATAACGATAAGAGCCAATGCCCGCCAGCGCAGCAGGAAGTTTATTTGCCATAAATAACAGGTAGCGAACCAAACGGACGCTTTCCGCCGGAGTATGGAACGAACGGCGCGGCTACGCGGACGGAACATCTTCATCTTATCAATCATTGCCGGCACAAAGAACAGCGCGATGAGTAAAGACACGCTCAGATTGACAATTACCACAGCGGCAAAGTCTTGCAGGTTAAGGCGTATCTTCTCGTCTAAAAAGAAAATGACCGACAAGGCCCCTATCGTTGTTACGGTTGCCGTCAGGATGGGAAGGAAGGCATCTTTATTATGGCGGTTCTTGATATGGTCGGCCATCACAATGGTATTGTCTATGATAAGGCTGAGCGAGATGGTTACGCCGGCAAGGGAATACAACTGCATTTCAAGCCCCAGCAGATAATAGAGGATAACCCCGATAAAAAGGTTGGCCGCTAAACTGACAACGATCAGGAACATATATTTTACATTCCGGGTAATCAGCAATACAAAAAGCAGGAGGATCACCACGGTCAGTATGGTGCGTATATATATCTTATTGAGTTCGGTCTGTATATATTCGGTGGCGTCGTAGCTGGTATGTATCTCATAGCCGGCAGGAAGTGTAGCGCGAATCATATCCATTTCTTCCTTTACCCGTTTGGCTAATTGCAATTGATTGGCCATTTCATCGGCATGTATGGACAGATAAATAGAATTGAGGCCATTTATCCGGTAATAGTTCCGGGGAGCCTCTTCCCGGCGGGTAACCTTCAGCAATTGATCTAACCGCACGAAAGCGCCTTCCCTGTTTGCAACCGTAATTAATCCCGGATTAAATCCCTCTTCCCGGCTATCCGGCACAAGGGCCAGGCGTATCCACTCATCGCCTCCTTCGCGGATATTGGCGATTCCGATAAATTCTTTCGTATAATACCGGCTGATTGCTTCCTGAATATCCGGCAGGGAGATGCCCAATGTGGAAAGTTGCCGGCTGTCGTACTCCAATCGCCATTCCATCGGGGTTGCCCCGGTAATATCTACCCGGTAAATACCCGGAATACTTGCCAGGCGGGGCTTGATTTGATTCTCGGCATAGCGTTGGATAAAGATAGGGGTAGAAGCCGCATTCAGCGTATAGCTGATAAAAGGGCGGGATTCCGTATCGTCCGGGCGGCTCATGGCTAATACGGGATAACTTAGTTCGCCGGGCAGGCTGGGCCATGTTTGCCGTATAATAGCAGACACTTCAAAACGGGCGGCGTCAATATTGGTATGTTTATCCAGTTCCAGCGTGATGCTTCCCCAGCCGTTGCCGGAGGTTGAACTGATTTCTTTAATCCCCTTCACCCGCGCCAGCATAGCTTCAAGGTGCGACGTTACTTCCAGTTCAATCACCCGCGCGGAGTTTCCCGGCATATTATAATTAATATTCAGCCGGGGCAACGTATAAGAGGGCGACAGTTTTAACGGGAGCAACGGGATAAGCGCCGCTCCAATCAACGCCACGCACAGGAAAGCGATGATGGTTGTAAAAGGGGAAATCCGGGGAGTAGTATTACCATCCATACGTATAATCGAACAAATTAGAAATGGAAATACCTGTTTCAAAATCGTGCAGCGTCAGCCTGCGTATTTTATAATACTTTACCCAGTAATCGCTGAGGGCCGAAATGTAGTTGCGCTGCGCTTCCTGTTGCCGGTTAAGCGACAAGGTGAGGCTGTTGATGTCTGCTTTACCGATTATGAAACGCTGTTTCGTTTCCGAATAGGCCATCTGTGCCAGGTCTAAGGCTTCTTCAGCGCTACTGACCAGGCCTTGCTGGATATTAAATTCGCTTACCGTCATAACAACATCTTCCTCTATGGTCAACTCGCTTTGGCGGGCCGAGATTTGCGTTATGTTCAGCGTGTTCTTAGCCACATTGTATTTCCCCTTCCGTATGCCCCAGTCTACAATAGGGATAGATATGGATATGGAAACGACGTCTTGCTGCAACGGGTTGCGGTAAGCGTCCCTGAAACTGCTTGCCACCTGGTTAAAGCCAATACTTGCGCGTACCGAAGCATTAAACAGCGCTTCTTTTTTAGTCCGGTCTGTTTCGCGTTCCGCCTCCAATACTTTCTGTCGAAGGTCTAAAAATACCGGATTGTTTTCACGCGCATGGAGCAGGGCGTCGTCAACGGATATTTCCATCTGCCGGGGCTTTCCGGGAAGGCGGAGGCGTATTTCCGTATTTTTATCGAAATTCAGGTACGACGCCAGGCTGAACATGGCCCGTTTCAAGGCGTTCGCTTTATTTTGTAACGTATTCTTTGCATTTACGGCGTCTAACCTCAACGTAAGCAAATCGGCCTGCGTGATGGATGCAATCCGATGCCGTTGCAAACCCGTTTTATATAAGGTATCAGACGAGGCCACATTGTCTTTTGCCAAATCATATTCCGCTTGCGCCATTGCCAGTTCGAAGAAATAGCGGGTTGCTTCCTCGCTTACATTCTCCATATTATAGAGAAATTCTTTCTTTACTTTTTCAAACTTTAACGGCTCTATCTTACGCTCCCACTTAAAGGGGTTGTATCCTAACAGCTCCTGCGAATAGCCTATACGGACAGGCACGGAAGTGTATTGCGAATAGGTGTTATCGCCAAAATTACGCATGTATCCCAAATCGGTGTCCACAAAGAAACTACCTCCCAGCATATCAAAATTCTGCATAACCGACAGTCCGCCGTATGCATAATAATACTGCTGCTTCCGGTACACGTCGATATCGTCTGTCGAATCGTAGCGCCTGGTTATATCCCGGTAATACTGGGCAGGCGTAAGGTTCAGGCTGAGGCTGGGCAATCGCTGCGCCTGATAGGTACGGTATTCCCAATACCCGGCCAGATACATATTCTTGCTCCGGAAGACTTCGAGCGAACTGTCTGCGGCAATCGCTATTGTGCGATCTAACGTCAACAGCAGGGATTGCTGGGCATGGATAGCGAACGGACGGCAGTGGCATACGAATAACAGCATGGAAACACGCAGGATGCAGCACGCAGCACGCAGGTATGTTTTATTACAGATTGTCATTTTCGGGTTTAACATTTATATAAGTTGTTTTTTATCATCGTGCCGGTAAATCAGCCAGTATGCCAGCGGTATAACAAACAGACTGACTGCCGTTCCTAAAAGCATGGCCGATATCATAGCAATAGAAAGCGGTTTTTGCAATTCGCTACCCATATCGAAAGAGAATAACAGGGGAACCATGGCAAAGATAGTAGTCAGCGACGTCATAACAATAGGCCGCAGACGCCTGCGGCCTGCCTCATGGATAGCATCCATCAACGGGACGCCCGATTTACGTAATTCGTTTATCGCATCGAGCTTCAGGATGGAGTCGTTTATAATGATACCGCAAGTAACCACAATACCTATGGCGCTCATCAGGTTTAACGAATGGCCGCATATCCAGAGTACAAGCAAAGCGGCCGCCACATCTATCGGTAATTCAAGCAACACTATCAGGGGCTGGAGGAAACTTTCAAACTGAGCGGCCAGAATAAAGTACATCAGCAGGATAGAAACAAACAGGATAATGACCAACTCGCCCAGCATTTTCCTGTTTGAAAAGAAACTGCCGGAATAGTCTATATCCCAGGTTTCGCGCCCGAATTGGGTAAGAGAGTTCTGCCTGACGCTTCGCGTTATATCATCCATCAACTGTCCGGGGGCTTCTACGTCATAAAACCGGAAGGGGATATATTCGCCGTTTTTACCGGCTACAATCGTTTTCAGGTCTTCGCCGGGCGTCACTTTTATGAGCGATTGCAGCGGGATATAGTTTGACTGTTCCTTCTCGCCGGGTATGCTCCGGATAAACGTATTGCGCATAATCTCGTTAATCGACTGGTTGTCGCCTGCAATGGTTATCGGAAGATATTGCTGGTACGAACGGAGCGTGGCTACCTCATTGTCTTTAAAGGCTGTTTTCAATACCCGGTACACCTCGTCGTAATCTACATTATAGAGCAACAGGCGCTGGCGGTCTATGGCTATGTTTAACTGATTGTCGAACGTTACGCCTGCCGGCATTTGGCCGGTCTGTTCTTTTATCGCAGACTCCAGGCCGTTAATAACGGCCGGCGTGGGAGATTCTGCTTTGTTGCGCGCATACAACTCGGCAATGATATCCGGTTCTCCCGTAACAAATAACTTTTCAAACACCGTTTCGGGAGGGGCGAAAGAAAACACGGCGCCGGGATAATGGCTTTGCAGCCATTCCGCAATCCGCCTCTGCAAGGGCGCTATGGCGGAGGCGGCAGCCGTTTTTACATATAATTCCGTTTCGGAAACCGACAGTTCCCGCTCCCGGTTCAAAAGGAATTGCTGCTGACCTACGTATGCCGCATATTCTACAGCAAACGTATCGATATATCCGAACAGTTGGTTTACACGGGCCTGGTTTTCGTTTATATGAATATTTTCATTCCATTCTACGGAGGCGAGCAATTCCTGTTGCCTTATCTCCGGCATACGGCTTTTGGGTATTTGATAGAAAAAGAATACGCAGAGCGGGAAGGTAATTAAGGAAAAAAGCAACGTAGCCGTCTTATGCCGGAAAACGAAATCTACTCCCTTATCATAAAAGGAATCCAGCGTATGCGCCTTGACCGGATTATTGAGCTTCTTGCCAAACAACCCTTTTTTCGTTTCCGGGAGGCTGTATACTAATTTATAGAGTACCGGCAGCAGCATAATACCGGTAAAATAAGACACAATCAACCCCACGGTTACGGCAAAGGCCTGGTCGTAAAATATCGCGCCGGCTATACCGCTCATAAATACCAGGGGCACGAACACCGCAATGGTGGTGAACGTAGAGCTAAGCATTGGCGTAATCACTTCGGTAGTCCCTTTATCGCACGAATCTTCCAGGGAGTAGCCCATCGCCCGGTATTGGGAGATATTTTCGGTTACGATAATAGAGCTGTCTATCATCATCCCTAAAGCAAGTATCAAGCCGGAAAGGGAGATAATATTCAGCGACGTATGAAACAGGTAGAAAAACAAAAAGCTGATAACGATACTTACCATCATGCTCAGCCCGATAACGAACGGGCTTTTCACGTCTCCCAGAAACAGGATGGCGACAATACATATAAAAATAAATCCCAGGGAGAGGTTTTGCTTCAGATTGGAAATAGTATAATCCAGCAGTTCCGTCTGGCTGCGCGAGATGCTGAACTCAATATCGGGATAGGCGGATGCAAAGAAGTCTGTTACTTCCTGAATCGATTCCTTCATTGCGTCCATATTTTCATCCGCCTGTTTGATGATAGCCAGGGTTACGGCCCGTTTACCATTGGAAAGGGAGAGGCCGGTTTCTTTAACCGGGACAATATCCACCTTTGCCAACTCTTTCAGCTGGAAAATACGGCCGCTCTTGTGTATATAAATATTCTCCACATCTTCCAATGTGCGTAGCAGCGCGGAAAATTTAATATTGTATTCATAATACCCGTCGCGCACAAGCATACTGCCCGGTTCAATATTATTGGAGGCAAGAGCCTGCTCCAGGTCGTTGAGCGAGATACCGGCTGTTTCCAGCCGTTTTATATCGGGAATAATTTGCAGTTGCTTATTCATTACGCCCGTCATATCCACCATCGCCACTTCCGGCAATTGCTCTATCCGGCGTTTGATCACCATTTCGGCAAACTCGCAAAGTTCCAGAAAGCGGTCGGTTCCCACGTCTGCAATCGTAAGGCTGAGATAGAACACCGGTATGTCCGTAGCGCTGGCCTTTATTACGCGGGGGCGGCTCGCCTCGCGCGGAAGGTTGTTCATCGCGGCGTCTATTTTCTCATTGACTTCTATAAACGCCAGATCGGTGTTGGTTCCGAAATCAAAGGTTAAACGAACAATCCCCGCGCCGTCGCGCGTCTCGCTCCGGATATTCCGCAGCCGGCTCACCTGCATCAATTGCTGGCGGATGGGTTTTACAACCGTATTTTCCAGTTCGCGCGCCGAGGTATTTTTCCCGGATACCTGTACCGTGATTTCCGGAATCGCAATATCGGGCAGCAGGGATACAGGCAAGGTGAAATAAGTTGTCAAACCTATTATAAAACAAGCCGTAAATACCATCAGAACCGCGATGGGCCGTTGTAATAGAAACTTTAGCATATTCTTCTCACTTGTCTGTTACGTCAACTACCGTCTCATGCGCCAGGTTGATGTTGCCGCTGGTAATTACGATATCTCCTTCTTTGAGGCCTTCCGTTATCGTATAATGGCCGGCATTTTCCAATCCGGTCTGTACGTAGTTCCAATAAGCTTTATTACCGGTCAGCGTAAATACAACCTGCCGGCCGGAACGAAGCACCACCGCTTCTTTAGGCACTGCCAACTGCCTTCCGGCCAAGCGCTGGATACTGATACGTACATTCATCCCTTCAAACAGCTTGCCGGTATAGGCTATCGTTGCTTTCACCTTCACCATTCCGTTTGCATCCACCAATGGGTTGATTTCCGAAATACGCCCTTCCGTTTTCCCGTCCGGCACGGAAAAAGGGGTGACTTCCACTTTATCGCCCGCCTTAACGAGCGCCAGCTCGCTCTCTAATATCGTAAAGGAAGCCTCCAGGCTACGCGGGTCTATGACTGTACAGAAAACATCGGAGGTAGAAGAGGTGTTAAGCGGTTTGGCGAACAGGTTAGCCACTACGCCATCGAAAGGAGCCTTAAGCACGGCATGTTCTTCTTCATACAGCGCCAGTTCGTACTGAGCCAATGCCTGGCTGTAGCCGCTCTTGGTGCGTACCAGTTGGAGGGTGGCTTCCGGCGCTTTAGCCGAATCTTCAATGGCATATCCCTGCCCTATCAATACATCCTGCAAGTCCAGCTTTGCCCTGTCGAGCGCATCCTTAGCCTGCATCGTTTTATTATGTAAGCGGAAAGCTGCCAACTCGGCCAGTTTCTGTCCTTCCGCCACCCGGTCGCCGTTCCTTACATAAATCCCCGCGATTGTCTCTGCCGATTCAAACGTTAAATCAACATACCGCCGCGCGGATAATTTTCCGTTACTGATTAATTCATGGTTGAAGTCCGAAAGACGAAGCTCCATAACCGTTACTTCGCTCGTCATATCCGGCAAAAGGGTTTCTACTCCCTGTTCATCGCCGGCCTCTTTCTTATCGCCGGCACAAGCCGCCGTACAGGCCAACAGTATCCATATAAACAAGCGGAAATTTCCGGGATGTATCATTTTGTCAATGTTCATATCATTCAATTTAGGGTTACAATACCGGCAAATGTAATGAAATATAATTTCCTGCTAAAATCAATCCGCTGTTTTGGAACAGGGAATATCGTCCAACCTGTTTCGTTGTCTTTTTCCCGCCCGGAAAGGGGCCGATTCCGCACGGAAATCGTTCGTTGCTGCGCGGAAACGGCCTGATTCCGCACGGAAATCGCTCGATTCTGTGCAGAAAACGCCTCTTTCTGCACGGAAATTGTTCGATTCTGTGCGGAAAACGCCTCTTTCTGCGCGGAAATCATTCGATTCCGGGCGGAAATCGCCTCTTTCTGCGCGGAAATCGTTCGATTCCAGGCGGAATTTGCCTCTTCCCGGGCGGGATTTGTTCGATTCTGAGCGGGATTTGCCTCTTCCCGGGCGGCTATGGCGGCAACAAACGCTATACTTAGTAATTTACTTTCCATATTATTTATCGTAATTTATAAAGATGTTATCTCTCAACTCTTAATTTAATAAGTTCGATTCTCATTTCATCCACAGCCTTAGATTCAACTTTCGGCGGTTTCGTAAGGACTGTGTGTATTTCTGCTTCAGCCTTTTCTTCCTGCCCCATTTCGAGGTACAGTTTGGCAAGCAGGTAATGGGGATAAATACGTTCAGGCAAGATGTTGACGCCATGTAATAAATACATTTCCGCTTCTTCGTAATGCCCTGAAGCCTGTGCATTTTTACCCAGCATATACCATAGCATAGGGTCGGCGCTTAGCCGGACAGCGCGTTTCAACAGCTGGCAGGCCTCCTCGTAGCGCGCTGCTTTATGCAGGGACTGGGCATAGTCAAAAAGATATTCAGGCTTGTGATTCAGCAACGGGTATAATGCTTCATAGTCGGCAAAAACCGTCCATCCTTTGTATGCCTGATAGCGTTTTTGCTGTAAAAGGCAGCAGGCGCCCGAAAGCAGGGCGGCAAGTAAAGCAATAAAGAAGGGGTTCGCCTTAAAGGAGAACGCTTTTTTAAAACTAAAGAAACAGGGACCGGCCACACAGATAGCCGACAGGAATATCAGTAACACCCCAAACGCCGGCAATTGTAAAGGATAAGAAGAAGCTGCAAAAACAGCAAACGCCACTATCCCTCCTGCCGCGCCGATACGCCTGTTTCTCACGCCTGCATAAAAACAACAGGATAACCATAAAAGAAAACACACAATTCCAATTATACCTTGCTCCAAACCTGTTTGTAAATATTCATTAAACGCATATTCCGGCGAACCGGCCACTAACTTTTCTGTCGCCGAAGCGCTACCAGACGTAAAATAAGACGCCTGTTCGCCGGCAAAGGCGGCAGGAAAACCGCCTAATCCTGTTCCCGATACAGGTTGATGCGTAATGGCACGCGCCGTGATTTTCCACATCAGCAAACGGCCGTTAGCCGAATCTTTCTTCAGCAGGAAAAGCCCCATTACCCCGGCAAACAGGCAGCCGGCCACAAGAACCGAAACCGGAACCATCCATCTTCTGTATGTATGGATTATTTCTTTCACCTTTTCCCATCCTGCCCGTTGCATCCAGTATACCCAGGCACACGAAACGCCGGCAGCCAGCCAGGCCGAACGGCTCATCCCTGCCGGCAGTACCAATAACATACTTATAAAAACAGCCAGGGAAGCATAGCGCAAAACAACGGTATAATGCCGCCAGGGATATTTTCTAAAGTTGCCGGTTCGCAGGATAAAATGCAGGGCAACGGGCAAAATAACGGCCAAATACCCGGAATAAGGCCCCGGGTTAAAGAACGAACCGGTCAGGCGGAAGAACGAATGATGGGAAGCCCTGTAACCATAGAGCTGTTCCAGGCCCCATACGGCCTGTATCAATCCGGTAAGCAGGATAAAGACAAGGAATACATTTCTCAAAGACGGGTATCTTCCCAGCAATACGCGCAGTATGAACCACAGCAGCAGTAATTGCCCGCCGAACAATAACTTTTCAGGTTCGGGATGCAACGCCCAGCGATAGGTTAATAAGGTAATGCCTCCAAACGCAAGTAACAGCATATCCGGCAGCATGATATGAATACGATTACGGCACAGGGCCGATGCGGATGTACTGCGCGCAACTGTTTTTGAAAAGAATTCGCATAGTAACACAATGATGGCTAAGATAAACGTCGCCCTGTGGAACCAGAATACCGGCCCCATAACCAAACCGTTTTTTAACGAAGGCTCAACGGCAAAAACGGCAGCAAGGATAAGTAATCCCCCCAATGCCCCCATCGTCATCCCTGATGGGAAAGAGAATCGTTTTGTTTGTTCTTTTCCGTGTCTTTCCATCTTCAGTTTATTTTTTTCAGAAACCGCTCCCATTTGAACTTACCGCTATATGGGTCTGTTGATTTCCAGATAAGCCAGGCTTTTCCCACAATATACTCTTCCGGCAGCAGTCCCCAGTAACGCGAATCCTGCGAATCCTCCGTCCGGTCGCCGGCAACGAAATAATAGTTCTTCCCGAATGTATACGATTCCACCGGTTTACCGGCCAGGTAAACAACGGAATCCCGGTATTCCAACGGCGCTTTCTGTTCCCATTCAATCGCCTTCCTGTACAGCAGGTAGTTTGTGCGGTTCATCGGCGCTTCGTCTCCTTTCCGGGGGATATACAGCGGCCCGAAATCCCGGATGTTCCATCCCACAATGGAATCAAATGGAAAGGCGTTGAATATTCCCTCTCCAAAAGCGCCTTTCTCCCTCATCGAAATCCTCCGCTGCGCATCCACATTCCCTAAGGGGATATTAACTCCTCTTATTTCAAAGAAACCGCTACGGATAGAAACAGTATCCCCCGGAAGGCCGATACAGCGTTTGATATAGTATTTCATAATATGCATCTCAATCGTATCCCAGTCGTGCGGATGCGGAAAGTTAAACACCACAACATCGTTGCGCCGCAGCTTCCGGATACCGGGAGTGCGGTAGACAGCCACCTGTTCGCCCCGCAAGGTAGCAAACAGATTAAACAGACGCGCACCCATGGCCGGCTTAAAAACCAACACATTGTCGCCCGTTGTTAAGGAGGGCGACATCGATTCACTGGGAATCTTGAATGAGGCTACCCCAAAAACCCGCAGACAGAGATAGACTATGCCTGCCAGGCAGAGATAGTATATGGCGTCAACGAATATCTTCATGACTGACCTGCCTTTCGTTTGCTTCATATTATTCTCCAAAATTAAAACACATTAACACATTAACACATCATCGGAATCTTCTACAATAATATATCCGACTCCCTCTTCTTTTTCATTATTTTTTCACCAAATCAAAGCGTCGAAAACTCAACACATCATCGCTGTATTCCGGATTCAGATAGTGACTGCTTGAAATATATAATCCGTCTTCCCTGATAAACATAACTAATGAGTTATATGTATAGTCAGGGAATAATGTCTCGCCAATAATATTAAAGTCCTTATCAAAAATTATGATCGAAAATTTTTTACGGCCATAATACCATAATTCCATTCCGCGTATACCTTTTTCAATCTCCGTCTTTGGATAGGCAACTCTGTAATACACATCGTTGTATTTATCATACAACATATTTCCATAATTAGGACTTGCACACATATCTTCATAAGTGACTGCGCCATAGTCATTAGGATATTTTACTTTGCGGATGTATTTGCTTTTTGCTTTCGTTTTCACGACATGCTTATGGTCTATAGATGTTATATGTATATCTTCTTCAAAATGAAAAGAATATACGAATTGCTTCCCGTCAAAGCATCGACTGTAATATTCCTCTATACTGGCACGCTTTGCTTTGTTATCTGCATTGGGGAAAGTTGGGTATTCAAATGTTTTGAAGGCATTAACAGTTCCATTCGCCATGTCAATAGTAGCGCATACGGGTTTTGGCTCAACCCAGCGATTGCATCCAGGTGTGATATACAAAAGATTATCAATAATTACAATTGGACGATATTGAAAAGAAGCGGAATAAAAAGAATATAAATTTATATCGTCCCATGTTTTTTCATAGGAAATCTTATCGTTTACAACCGCATCAGAGTTAATTAATGCAAGTTCTTCCAGTCCTGCAATTGTTAAATATATACTATCTAAATTGTGAATATAATATCCCAGAAAAGAAGCAACGCCATTATTCCCTTCATAAGATGGTTTGAGCTTAAATTCCAAGCTATGAGTATTCATGTCGTAAAATAAAATTTCATTTTGCCCTTGATTTTGAAAAGTCAAATATTCTTTTCCACTCTTATCCGTATATGGAAATAATGCCAATATATTTGATTTTGTATTTTTATCAAGAATGAAAGATATTTCTTCCATGGGTTTCAGATAAAAATATTCCTTTTCTGATTTACTATTACAAGAAAAAAAAGAAACAAAGAATACTATAAATAGAAAATATTTTATTGTTTTCATGTAGTAAGTTTTCATTAAAAAGAGAACGTGGCGGAAGAATATATTTCGTCTTTGATACTAACAATTACTCGAATTTATTCTCAACCATTCATTTTCCCAAAAACAAAAGACTTTCCACCACATTCTCCATGAGTTTATTTTTCTCATAATCATAATGTTTCAAACTTTTTGAACGCTTCCATATCTATATCGCTTACATCTACCGCAACGTCTGTCTTAATCACCACCATATTTGTTTATCATTTTCGTACGTAAAAATACGTTCTTCAACGCCGCGGGTGCAGTTATGCAGCAAAAACAGAGCGCCGAC
>JAIRKZ010000060.1 GCA_031259845.1 Tannerellaceae bacterium
ATGAAAGCACCTGCAAAAGTCGTCATTTCAAAACCTCCGACAACTATTTTGACTTATAAAGTATTATTATACAGTCTCTTTTCCGTAAATGTTAATCAGTTTTCATGGACACTAGTGAATCAATAATAAGTTTCATTTTTTTACGTCTTTATATATTTAATCACTATTAACCGACTAAATCAATTAATATAATCGGATTGTTGTTTATCATTCTAATATTCAGCGTATTACTTTTCTATCGTTTTCGTTTCAAAAACCTACCTCTCCTGTTTTAGAAGAAAGATAGCTGTATTTGTGTAAGGTTATTTTAGTTATTAAACCCAAAACTGTAAACCTGTTCCAGGAAAAGTAAACCATTATAATCTCTTCAGTAAACCATTATAGTCTCTTTCGAAAACCACTATAATGCTTTTACCAAACCATTATAATGGTTTACCGGAGGCGTCATAATGTTTTTTTCAAAAAATAAATACCTCTTGCAAATCCGCTTGCAGATCGTGGCGATCCGTTTTTTTCACCAATGAAGACGGATTACAACTTCGGGCGAAACCAAAGGAGAGTGGCCTCCTGTTATTTTTTAGTCGGTCTGTCGTGATTTTTTATCTGTCAAAGTAGGCTGAGATAATTTTTTTTCAAAATCCGTGAACAAAACATTACTTATATCTGTTCTATTTATAGAAGATAATTATGTAGTGCAAACAAATAAAAAGAATGTGTGTTATGTTAAGGATATTACTAAGCATATTATTGCTTATTCCTAATAGTCATGAATTTAATAAAAAAGGAGAACTTATGAAATTTGAATTAGTGAAATTGCCTTATGAGACAGGCGCTTTGGCGCCCGTAATTAGTAAACAAACGATAGAGCTTCACCATGGGAAGCATCTTCAAACGTATGTAAACAACCTGAATAATCTTATTCCGGGCACGAAGTTTGAGAATGCAGACCTCGAAACGATTGTTAAAGAAGCAGATGGCGGCATCTTTAATAATGCCGGACAAGTGTTAAACCATAATTTATATTTTACCCAATTCTCCCCCGGCGGAGGAGGAAAGCCTTCAGGTAAACTGGCCGCTGCTATTGATGCGGCATGGGGATCGTTTGAAAACTTTCAGAAAGAATTTGAAGCTGCCGGAGTAGGTTTGTTTGGTTCCGGTTGGGTTTGGCTGGCAAAAGATACGGACGGAAAGCTTTCAATCATCAAAGAACAAAATGCAGGAAACCCTGTTACAAAAGGTTTGACGCCGCTTCTTGGATTCGATGTATGGGAACATTCCTATTATCTGGATTATCAGAACCGCAGAGCCGACCATTTGAAAGAATTATGGAAAATAGTAGATTGGGAAGCTGTAAATAAAAGATATTAAACGGTTCTTTTATCGAATAAAAATGATAGCCGCTCAGTATACCTGAGCGGTTTATCATATTATAAGCATAGACAAACATGAGGAAAATAACTCAATTAACAAAACCGGAATTTCTAAAAAAGGTTGCTAATTATGAGGCTAATCCTGCCGAATGGACATTTGAAGGTGAAAGGCCTTGCATTGTTGATTTTTACGCAGACCGGTGCGGCCCAAGCAGAATGATTGCATCCCTGCTGGATGAATTAGCAGAAGAGTACGCCGGAAAAATCGATGTATATAAAGTAAATATCAACGAAGAGGAAGAGTTAATAGCGGATTTTGGCATTCACAATACCCCTTCCTTACTATTTTGCCCCATGAATAAACGCCCCCAAATGGCAAGAGGGAATATGAGTAAGCGTGATTTCAAAAAGGCTATTGACGAGGTTCTTCTTTCTGAATCAACGCGGGGCCTTTTGATATAAATAGATGGCGATGAATGTATAGAGGATATTGGGAATCCAGGAAGCAATCATCGGGCTTACATATCCGTTCACGGCAAAGGTGGAAGTAACTGTGGTAAAGAGTATGTAAGAGAAACTCAATCCCATCCCGATACCTATATTTAACCCCATCCCCCCTTTAATCTTGCGAGACGATAGCGAGGCGCCTATACTTGTTAAAATAAAGGCGGCCATAATAGCAGCATATCGTTTATGATATTCTATCTCAAATGTTTGAATATTACCGATACCCCGTTTTTTTTGCCTGTTTATATAGGTAGCTAATTGAGGGGTCGTCATTGTTTCACAATCGTTTACCGAAATCAGAAAATCCGAAGGTATGATTGTCAACGTTGTATCTTTACGGGAACCGGAACTGATATGTTCGCGCATCCCATCGAAGTCGCGGATCATATAGTCGATAACCGTCCATTGATACAACGTATCGTATTTAATCTGAGCAGCGGTAAGGCGCGAGACAAGTTGTTTTTCATCAAAATGCTCAAGCGAAAAACGATAGCCCATACGCGATTTGTCGTCGTAACGGTCAAAATAGGCGATTATGCCGGGTTCTACTTCCAGTTGCACATTCCTTGCATAATCCACGGCTTTATTCCTTATGTATTTATTCTGAAAGTCAATCCGCGTTATATTAGCCGGCGGAATGATAAACGCATTTAAGACGAACGTTGCCAACGCAATAATAACCGCCGAAACCCCATAAGGCAACATCAGTCGCCTGAAACTCATTCCACTGGCAAGCATCGCTATAATCTCCGACTTGTCGGCCAGCCGGGAGGTAAAAAAGATGACGGCAATAAAAGTAAACAACGGGCTGAACAGGTTGGCAAAATAAGGGATAAAGTTCATATAATAGTCGAAAACGATCTCTTTCAAAGATACTTCCGGCTTAAGAAACTTATCTATCTTTTCATTAATATCAAATACAACTGATATGGAAATAATTACCAGGATAGCGAAAATATAAGTTCCGAGGAACTGTTTGATTATATACCAGTCTATTCGTTTTAATCCGTATTTCTCCATTCTTTATAACCGGTTTGATAATTGACGGACCATTCCGTTCTTCCACATGGTGAAGTCGCCTTTCATAATATGTTTACGCGCTTCTTTCACGAGCCAAAGATAGAAAGCTAAATTGTGAATGGAAGCAATTTGCAGTCCCAAAATTTCTTCTACTTTTATTAAATGATGCAAATAGGCTTTACTATATAAGGTATCTACGAACGAATTGCCCTCCGGGTCGATCGACGAGAAGTCGTCTTTCCATTTTTGGTTCCGCATATTCATTGTTCCGTACTTCGTGAATAGTTGGCCATTGCGCCCGTTCCGGGTAGGCATGATGCAGTCAAACATATCCACTCCTCTTTCTATAGCCTCCAGGAGATTGACGGGAGTCCCCACACCCATTAAATAACGGGGTTTATCTTTCGGCAGTATGTCATTCACCACTTCTATCATTTCATACATTTTTTCGGTTGGTTCGCCTACAGCCAATCCTCCGATGGCATTGCCGTCTGCATTTATTGCGGCAATGTTTTCTGCCGCCCGTTTCCGCAAATCAGGATAAACACACCCTTGCACAATAGGAAAAAAACTCTGCTCATACCCATACTTTGGCTCCGTATTGTTAAACCTGTTTATACAACGGCCAAGCCAGTGTTCGGTTAGCTCAAGCGATTGTCCGGCATAGACGTAATCGGCATCTCCCGGGCAACATTCGTCAAAAGCCATCATAATATCAGCGCCAATCGAACGTTGGATATCTACTACACGCTCGGGAGTAAAGAAATGTTTTGAACCATCGATAT
Organism: Tannerellaceae bacterium; assembly: GCA_031259845.1. GTDB lineage: Bacteria > Bacteroidota > Bacteroidia > Bacteroidales > Tannerellaceae > DFXE01. Next base: position 3,683 of record JAIRKZ010000060.1, read on the forward strand.
GGGAACGAAACTCAGCCCCTTCTTTGCGCAGCTTCCTGTTTTCGGCAAGGGAAAAGACTTGGAAACCGCCGCTATCCGTAAGAATCGCCCTGTCCCAACTATTAAATTTATGCAATCCGCCCACTCTTTCAAGTATCTCAATTCCCGGGCGAAGGTATAAATGATAGGTATTTCCAAGAATAATGGGAGCATCAATATCCTCTTTCAGTTCCGTCACATGAACGGCTTTTACTGTCCCTTGCGTCCCTACAGGCATAAAAACAGGCGTCTCAATTACTCCATGAGCGGTAATAAGTAAGCCCGCCCTCGCCCTGGACTGTATGTCGTTATATTGTACTTCAAACTTCATGCTGCAATTTTGCAGCAAAGGTACGTAAATTTTCCTTTAGAAGCCGAAATCATCTATAACCACATCTTTTACTTCTTCTTCCGGCGGCAGTTCCACAAACTGATGCGTTACATTTGCTTTAATACGAATCGCCCGGAGCGGATTTACCGGGCAGATAGATTCGCATCCTCCGCATCCGATACATAATTCGGGTTCTATTTTCGGAATAGTTAATGTTCCTTCATAAGGTATCATGTGCACAGCCTGTGTGGGGCAATGTTCCGAGCAAGCCCCGCAGTCTGTCCCTTCGGTATACACAATACAGCGGTCTATAACAAATGTTGCAATCCCTACCTGGGTTGTTTTCTTTTGTTCCGCCGTTAAGGGCATGATGGCATGGTTCGGGCATACATCCGAACAAATGGTACACTCGTAATTACAATAGCTGCTTTTATAGGATACATAAGGACGAAGCATATACCCTAATCCATATTCCAAACCGGCCGGCCTCAAAACCTGCGTCGGACATTTCACCACACAGATATGACAACCCGTACATTTATCTTTAAACCTCTTCAAACCGATTGAACCCGGAGGCGTTACAGGCCCCCATCTTTCGCCGGTTTCTTCTTTTGCATCTGCTTCCGTTTGTGTTTTCTTTGCCAATACCGATACAACCGGTAAGGTAATGGCCACCGTAGCGCCCGTTGCTAAAAACAGGCGACGACTATTCACCTCGTACGAAAGATTGGAAGAGGAAGGTAAAAGGGGAGCTTCCTCCGGTTTTTCTTTCTTGAAAACAGGGTTAAAACGATATTTCAAACTTTCTTTGACACAAGAAGAAGTACAATTAAAACAATCCACGCAGCGGGATGTATCTACCGTCATCTGCTTGCTGTCTATCGCTTCCGCTTTACAAGTGCGTTCACAATTGCCACAAGAATTACATACCGATTTATTAAAGGATATACGGAACAAGGCATACTTGGAAATAAGGCTCAGGATGGCTCCTACCGGGCATAAGGTGTTACAGAAAAAACGACCACGGAGAACAGTCATTACGACAAACGTAAGCAATGCCAGCCCACCGGCGATTAAGCCCGCAGCGGTTATTGTTTTTAATGTAACATGATGCAGCGTATAATTATCCATTCCCATCAGTATAGTTGCTATCATATTATTTCCCCATACTACTACCGGGCGGAATAAATTAGTTGCCATACGCCCAAAGTTACTATACGGGTCGAGCCAAACGAGTAATTCGGTAAAACCAACGATTGCCAGTAACAACGTAACGCTCGCTAATAAATAGCGGAAAAGATTGAACGGTTTACTATATTTAAACCGCATACTTCCTTTCCTTTTCTTTTTTCCAATACAAAACAACCGGTTAATTATATCCTGAAAAACACCTGCGGGACACACGGTAGAGCAATAAATGCGCCCGAACAGCAATACCAATACAAGCTGAAACGCAAGAATCCCAAAAGAAAGCCCCAAAATAGCCGGTATGATTTGCAAATGCAGCAATGAATGAAAACTATCAGGAAGCTTACTGTCAAAATCAATGAAGAATAATAGTATGGGAATGAAAAAGAGGATTGCCAGCAACACCCGCAATCCTTTCAAATAATTCGCCCGTCTTTTCATTGGTTATACTTTGATGCGTTTGATAGTAACCTTATCCAAATCAGTTGTCCCCAATTTCAAACGCTCTCCTAATCCAATATGGCCAACAGCATTAATATCTAATTTCTTCACCTGATTAAATAAGCCAAGGGCGGCTGTGTCTACTGCTACAATATTGGTTGAAGCAATAAGCGACTTGATGGTAGCCACATCAGCGGCGCTTTTACCTTGCGGGCCGTTTTGATGCATCATACGATAAGCGTCTACAATATTCAATGCCGGTTTTTTATCCCAGGTACATATATCCGCTATACATTGCTGTAAGTTATTACTATGGAAGAAACGGCGATCCCAAACGATCCCCATATAATTTTTCATGGCGCACGAAAGTTTGGCGCCGCCATGATTTTTTAAGACAGGCACATTAAACCATACGTCTGCTTCCAGAAGCGCTTCGTGTATCTTGGCGCTTTTCAGTTTTACACCTTTCGGAAGGGCTACTTCCTTGTAATATTTCTCGTCGTTAGCCGGCACAATCAATCCTCCTGCCGTCTTTACGGCATCAGCGATACCACTGGATTGATAACACTTTTGCCAGTTATCACATGTATTATCGAAAACCGTTACTTTTGAAGCGCCGGCATCAAGGCACCCTTTTACCAATGCTTTGATTAATTCAGGATTCGTATTACCGGCCAAATCCGGTGCACGATCCCAACCGATATTAGGTTTTACAACTACTTTTTGTCCTTTTTTAACGTAGTTGCCTATTCCTCCAAGCGTTTCCAATGCTTTGCTAAGCATGACTTGCGGTTCTCCTCCCATAACGGCTACTAATTCGGGAGCTGCTTCCACTGCTATTGTATTGGAAGATAAAGCAGCTTGTAATCCATCAAAATTTAATGATAAGGCAGCGCCTGCCACTACACTGGTCTTTAAGAAATCACGACGTTTCATGTTTTTATTTGATTATAAAGATAAGATGATCTATTCAATCAACATAATGCAGGTATTTTGACTCTGTTTAATAATAAAGGTTTAATCCCTGTTTTTTAATTTTTCTTCCAATGCTCTAATCTTGTCTTCTTTTTCCTTGATTATACGTTCGTATAACTCTACCATCTTATCTAAAGGATTGCCGGATAGTTTGGGAAAATTGTCCGGCAATTGTAATTATAAACGACTAATTACTCGTCATTCTTTTTATGATGCTATAGGCATTGATAATACCTAATTCGCCGGCTTTGCTTAAATCGGCGATACCTCTGTTGGCATCGCCTTGTGAGAGCCTTGCAAGACCACGGTTAAAATAAGCTTCGGCAAAATCAGGGTCACGCATTATCACTTCGGTATAATCCTGAATAGCCGCCCGGAAATCGCGTTGCGAACAACGAAGATTTCCCCTGTTGAAATAAGCATATACATATTCCGGATTTAGTTTGATCACCATGTCATAATCACGCACAATCAGTTCGTGCTCATGAGCCCTTTGATTATCTTTCAATCGGGCTGAAGAAACATCATTTGCTGCAGTTGTTGCCTGTTTACCGATATTAAAGCTCATGGAAGTAAGATCGCCTATTTCATTGGCAGATGATTGGGATAAGGTGTATTCCAATTGTTTATACCGTACGACAGCCCTGTTGAAATAAGCCATCACAAAACCGGGATCTAAAATTAATACTTTGTCATAATCTTTAATCGCTTCTGCAAAATCCTGTACTAACATATAATCCAATGCACGCCCGAAATAAGCATTTACGTTCGCAGGGCTTTTTTCTATTTCGGCTGAACAATCATTGATTGAAGCAAAATGCGCCGCTATCTGCCCTTCGGTTAAAGCCGCTTCCTGATTGGTAAGAAGTAATTTGCGGGAGAGTAGCATCCGGGCGTTAAAGGCCTCTACCATCTTGTCGTAATAGAGTAATTTCTTAACCTGATCGGCTTTTTCATAATACGTAAGAACAAATAAAGGTTCAAGGTCTACCCTTACGTTCTTATCTTGTACGCGGCCCCTGATATCGCTTTGATATTTACTCTTCCGTTCTTCATCTTTATCATAAACTACTAAGCGATTAAACTTATTGATATTTTTATCTGACTGCTCGCGGGTATTTTCTTCCTGATTCGTACTGGCTGTAGCGGAAGGATCGTCGCCGGATGTTCCGGTTTGCAGCCCCTTATTCAGTTTCTCTTCTATTTCAAAGGCAGTCCAATAGTCACGATCGGCTCCCGCATTATCCCGCATTTTACGTTTTGCTTCGGAACGCGCATAATAACCCGGCACGAAATTGGGATATTGCTCGATTACTACGCTAAAGTCTTGTATCGAACCACCGTAATCACCGGTTTCATAACGCAGCAAAGCCCTGTTATAATAAGCCATATAGTTGTCGGGCTCTTCTTCAATAACAACATCAAAATCTTCTATCGCCCGGTTGTTATCACCTACCTGAAAACGTAAGAGTCCCCGGTTGAAGCGGGCTATCAGGTTACGGCTATCCCAACCGATCACCTGATCGTAATCGTCCATTGCGCCTCGTAAATCATTCAATTGGTAACGAACCAATCCACGATTAATATAAAACCCGCTTTCGCGTGTATTCAAGCGGATTGCCTCATTCAAATCAGCTAAGGCGCCATCCAAATCATGCATTTGATAATGAACGATTGCCCGGTTGCCATAAGCCGGAGCATAATAGGGGTCCATCTTTATAGCTACATTATAATCTTGTAATGCCTGTATCGTATCTCCTTTTTCGAGATACATGGCTCCACGGGTAAGGTAATTCATGGCGTATTTGGAGTGGGCTTTCATTAAGTTTTCAAACACAGCTTCGGCTCTGTCGTAATCTTTTTTCTGGATATATGCCACTGCTTTATTAACAAGCATCTGACGATCTTCCGGTCTAAATTCAAGCCCTTTGTTGTAATCTTCAATTGCTCCGTTATAATCATCCTGGCTCTGGCGGGCTATTCCACGGGCAAAATAAGCCTGAACTAAAAAGGAGTTCCGTTCAAGGCATAAGGTACAGTCTTCTTCAGCTCCCTTAAAATCATCCAGGTTTATTTTGGCCACGGCACGGTAAAAATAAGGCTCCGCCATCCATGGCTTCGCTTTGATAACCTGGTTAAAATATTGAATAGACAGAACGTAATCCTCAAAATAAAGAGCATTACGTCCTATCGTTAGTACTCTATCTGTATTAATCTGAGCAAACAACGCTGATGAACAGATAGATAAGATTATAAAAATGACTGTCTTTTTCATTCACTATTAAATGTTGAAAGACAAAAATAAGTAAATTATCTTATTTCGGATCTATTTTTATCATCAAATGAGCTTTACGAATCTTATCACCTTCTTTTACAAGTATTTCTTTTATTGTTCCCGACACGGGAGCAGCAATACGGTTCATCATTTTCATCGCCTCAAGAATTAGCAACAATTCACCTTCTTTAACATCCTTCCCTTCCTTTACCATGATCCGGATAACCGTACCCGGAAGCGTTGAATTAACTTCGCCCAATTCATGTTTATGCCATAACGGGCGATTCTTATATTTATTGGTAAGTAACGTTTTATACTTACGGGCGGTAACTACAAAGTCTACAATTTGATTTTCCATACTCAGTTTTTTCAATTCATTAAAATGGGGGAAGCCCATGTTTCTTTGCCGGCCTGTATTCTTCCTTCAATACGGAAAGTTCCAACGCATGCAATAATAAGGAGCGCGTTTCCTTTGGCTCAATAACAGAATCAATAAATCCTTTAGACGCCGCTACGTATGGATTGGCAAATTTCTCGATATATTCTTTTACTTTTTGCTGGCGCATAACATCTTGATCGTCTGCTTCCATAATTTCTTTACGGAAGATAATATTAGCTGCGCCTTCAGGGCCCATTACTGCTATTTCGGCAGTCGGCCAGGCAAACGTAAAGTCGGCGCCTAAGTGGCGTGAATTCATCGCGATATAACCTCCTCCATAGGCTTTTCTCAGAATAACCGTAATTTTAGGCACGGTAGCTTCCGAATAGGCATATAATACCTTTGCCCCGTGGCGAATCACCCCGGCATGCTCCTGGTCTACGCCAGGCAGGTAACCCGGCATGTCTTCCAATGTTATGATAGGAATATTAAATGAATCGCAGAAACGGATAAAACGGGCGGCCTTATCCGAGCTATCGCAATCCAGTACGCCGGCTAATACCATCGGTTGATTAGCGACAAAACCAATCGTCTCGCCACCCATACGCCCGAAACCTATTACTATGTTAGCAGCCCATAACTCCTGTACTTCAAGGAAATCAGAATCATCAACAAGGCATTGAATAATATCGCGGACGTCATAAGGCTGCTTGGGGTCGGCAGGAATAATATTCCCGATATTCTGTTTGGCGGCGGGTTTTTTAGGTTCAATTGATTTGGCTTTTTTCGTATTATTCCAGGGAATAAAACTAACCAAGCGCTTAATCTGGTCAAAACATTCCTGTTCGCTTGTAGCATAAAAATGGGCATTACCCGTTATTTCCGCATGGACACGGGCGCCTCCTAAATCTTCCATGGATATATCTTCGCCTAACACCGTCTTAATAACATTAGGCCCGGTTATAAACATTTTAGAAATATTTTCCACAACAAACACAAAGTCGGTCAATGCCGGCGAGTAAACAGCGCCGCCCGCGCAAGGGCCTAAAATAAGCGATATCTGAGGAATAACGCCCGAAGCAATCGTATTCCGGTAGAATATTTCTCCATATCCGGCCAAGGCTTGGACGCCTTCCTGTATACGGGCTCCACCCGAGTCATTAATACCGATAATCGGGCATTTCATTTTCAACGCATGATCCATAATTTTCGTAATCTTACGGGCATGCTGTAATCCTAATGAACCTCCGGCTACAGTGAAGTCCTGTGCATATATACAAACAGGAGCTCCAAAAATAGTACCGGTACCGGTAACTACCCCATCGCCTGGAAAGTCTTTTTTTTCCATTCCGAAATCATGGCCGTCATGCTTTACAAACATATCGTATTCATGAAATGAATCCGGGTCTAATAAGGATAAGATACGCTTACGCGCCGTCAGTTTGCCCATTGCTTCCTGTTTCTCGATAGCGGCTTCTCCCCCACCCTTCTCAACAACAGCTTTCCTTGCACGCAACGCTTGGATGTTTTTTTCTAGCTCTGTCATAGTGATTGATTTATAATGTTTCATTTCCCTACAGCCTTCGTTCTGTAAGAACAATTCGCTGTCCCTTTTATAATATTACTTAGTTTGCTTTTATTTAATTGCCTGCGTATGCCGGAAATATTGTCTATGAATACATGACCTTCCAGGTGTTCATATTCATGCTGTACGATACGCGCTGCGAAGCCTTCTATCGCTTCTTCATGCTCCACCAGATTTTCATCCATGTATCTGATGCGTATCTTTGACGGGCGGAATACTTTCTCATGTATACCGGGCAAGCTTAAACAACCTTCTTCTAACGAGGTTTCCTCTTCGCTGCGTTCTATAATCGAGGGGTTAATCATCGCTCGTTTGAATCCTTTACATTCCGGAAAGTCATCAGCCATAACATCGCCGTCCACAACAAACATACGGAGAGATAAGCCCACTTGTGGCGCGGCCAATCCCACACCATCCGCATGGTACATGGTTTCAAACATATTTGCTACTAACTCTTTTAACTGGGGATAATCTTCCGGCACTTCTTCAGCTTCTTTCCTTAAAACCTGTTGCCCATATAGATATATTGATAAAATCATACTTTTTTTATTATATTCTTCTGCTTTCTAAATAGGACTGCAAAATAATAACTGCACTAATCTTATCAATTAACGCTTTTTGCCTCCTTGTTTTTTTCTTTGCTCCTCCTTCGGTTAATGCCTTATGCGCCAATACGGAAGTAAAGCGTTCATCGTAATACTGTATTGGTATATCCGGTATTGTTCGTTTCAAATGGGTAACAAAGGCTTCAATATATTTCATATTTTCAGATGCTTCGTTATTCATCTGCTTCGGAAGCCCGATTACAAACAAGTCTACCGGTTCGCATGATATGTAATTACTAAGATAACTCATAAGTTCACCGCTTGGAACAGTAGTAAGGCCGTTAGCAATTAATTGCAACGTATCCGTAACCGCCAAACCGGAACGTTTACGCCCATAATCTATGGCTAATATCCTTCCCATACGGATACAAAGATACGATAAAAAAGAATACGGAGACTACACAAAAGGATTAAAAGTGTGCAACTTTTGCATTTTTAATAAGCATTTCTCTCGCCCTTAAACATATTCAGCAGGGTAACAACAATTATTTTCAGGTCGAGCACAAAAGACCAATTCTCAATATACCACACATCCCGTTTTACCCGACCTTCCATTTGTTCAAGTGTTTTAGTCTCTCCCCTATAGCCGGTTACCTGCGCCCAACCGGTTACGCCGGGTTTAACCAAATGGCGAATCATATACTTGTCGATAAGAGCCGAATATTGTTCGGTATGCCTGAGCATGTGCGGGCGTGGACCTACTACAGACATATCACCTTTCAATACATTGAGGAATTGGGGAAATTCATCCAAATTTGTTTTTCTTAAAAAATCGCCTAATTTGGTTTTACGCGGGTCGTCTTTTGCCGCTTGCAAGGTGTCGGCGTCTGAATTCACTTTCATTGTCCGGAACTTATAACATTCAAAATCCCGTCCATACAATCCTGTACGTTTCTGCTTAAATAGAACCGGGCCGGACGACGTTATCTTAATCAACACGCCTAATACGACATATAGCAGGGGATAAACCGTTATTAATACAAAAAAAGAAAACACAATATCAAAACATCTTTTAATCACACGGTTAAAGGCGGACTGAAGAGGTTCTTTCCGTACAGACAATAATGGAATGGATTCCATTACTTCCATTACGAGAGTCTTCTTTACATTCCGGTAAAATTCGGGAACAATATAAAAGCGTATCATATTCTTCTCCGAAAAATTCAGGAGCGTTAATATTTTCTCATCCTGCGTTCCCGGCAATGTACAATAAATCTCGTCAATATCATTATCCAATACATACTTACTGACTTCGTCTGTTTTTCCTAAAAAATTGGGAAGTACCTCCTTTAGCTGGATATTATCATCAAAAAATCCCATTACGATGAAGCCATAAGCCAGTTCTTCCGTCATTAAACGGTATAGTTCCATCCCATTTTTACCGGCTCCGATTATGATGATACGCTTGAAATTGTACCCTTTTCTGCGATATATTTTTAGAACAATCCGTACAAAGACTCTCCATAACGAAAATACGACAATCAAAACGGCATAATAAACGATCAGAAATGTAGCTAACGTATCACCTACATTGAGAAATACAAGGCAAGTAGCAAATAAAAAGATAAAAAGCGTTATCAGAAGAATTGAGCGCTGTACGACCTTATCTATAAAGACAACCGAAAGGTGTAATTGAATAGGAACAAAATAAAGAGCAAAAAAGTAACAAAAATTCAAGAGCAAAACGATTTCCCTCAATGAACCGGTTACGGCGTGTGCATAAAAGTCGCCTAACCAATAATAAATCATAAAGAATAAAAGATTTAATACGATTAAATCTCCTATTCCTATTAACCATTGGATTAAATTCCCGCGTTTTTTATAATTCAACTCCATACGATAGGATAAAATCTCACAAAAGTAAACAATATTTTTGAGCAAAAAGAAAGAGGATGCGTCAAAAGTTTTTTTAGGTTCTTTTTATTCGTTCCCTATTCTGAGACTGATTTCAACTATTCAATTCTCAAGGACGAATAAGTGACTTTTGACGCACCCTCGTTTAAATAATTATCCGTTTAATTCCTTATTTGCTCTCAGCAGTCATTATTACTACACGGTTCCAATTGTTTTCTTTATAGGGTTGTTCGTCCGAACCTTTCCACTCAATAGAAATCTGGTTGGAATTGATACCGTATTTTTCAATAAGTTCTTTAGCAACGGCTTTAGCGCGTTTTTCTGAAAGCCCCAGATTGTAAGAAGAAGAGCCGGTGTTCTTGTCTGCATAGCCTACAACTTTAACCGGAATACTTTTTTCCTTTACAAATTCAGCCGTGTTAAAGATATTGATTTGCTGGTTCTTATCAATTCTTGAACTATTAATACGGAAGTATACTACGTTTTCAGCATAGTTGTTTACCACCTTGGCAGGAACCACTTCCGGACAGTCCGGGCATGATTTCGGGCGTTTGCTCAGTTCTTCATTCTGAGTACGTAAATCATTGATCTGGCCGTTCAAATCATTTAACAAAGCATAATCCATCGGTTCGATAACTTCAAAATCAGTTTTACCTAACTTGAATGTCAAACCGGCAGAAAGCTGAACAATACCGTCGCTAAGTTTCCTTTTGGAAACCCGGTTGTAATCTTCATTCAGCAATATTCCCTGTACTTCAACGTTGAAGTCAATACGTTTGCCTAAACGGAAAGCTGTCAGTATACCGGTATTTAATGTAGGAGATTCCGTTCTTGGGATGCTTTGTGTTTCTTTACTCCAACGCTGTGAGTAACCCATGCCAATCCACGGAATAAAGCGGAATACTTTTGATTCGCGATAAGGAGCCCAATAGTTTGTAAGGTCTAACATAAAGTCTAAATGACCTCCTGCGAAATAGTTGTGTTGCAAAAACAGAGTAGCTCCCCTTCTGTTTTCATATCCGTGTAAAGCGCCGGCTGTGCCTTGAACACGCATTGCAAAATAAGGATTGAACCATTTACCAAATGACAATTGAGGTGTAACGGTTACGCGGCTCACAAAGTCAGCATCATTATTATCGTCTCCAAAAAACATTGTTCCTGCACCGGCTAAAGAAATAAACCAGTTATCTCCGGATTTGTTTTTCTTGAAGTTCGTTTTCAACCCTGTCTCAGTACTAAAACCAACCTGTGGTTGATATTCCTGAGCTGAAACAGAAATAACAAAGCATGACAGTAACGCTAAAGTCAGAAATTTCGTTTTCATATTCATCAACATTTTAATTAAACAATCATTTTTACCAAATTAATAAATCTTTTTTTTACGGTTAAAATTAAGGCAAAACTAAATCTTTTTTCCATATAGAACAAGCAATTTCCGTAAAATATTACACTTAAATATAAAATATTGGCACGGAATCGTGTTTAAGAGTTAATAAGTTTCTCAAGATACCGGCCATACTGGTTTTTCAACATGGGGGTAACCAATTTAGCCAACTGTTCATCTGTTATCCATTTGTTCCGGTAGGCGATTTCTTCAAGGCAGGCAATTTTCAATCCCTGCCGCTTCTCAATAACTTCCACAAAGGTAGAAGCTTCGGATAATGAATCATGTGTCCCGGTATCAAGCCAGGCGAAACCTCTTCCCAATAACTGTACTTTTAATTCATTATCTTTCAGAAATTCCTGGTTCACGGTGGTTATTTCCAGCTCGCCTCTGGCTGAAGGCTTTATTTGCTTAGCGATACCCACTACTTTGTTCGGATAGAAATAAAGCCCCACAACCGCATAGTTTGATTTAGGAGTTTGGGGTTTTTCTTCTATGCTAAGCACATTTCCTTCTTTATCAAATTCGGCTACGCCATACCGTTCCGGGTCGGTAACATAATAACCGAACACGGTGGCTTTTTGATTTTCTTCGGCTGTATATACCGATTCTTTCAACAGGGCGGTAAAGCTTTGCCCATAAAATATATTGTCGCCTAACACCAAACAAACGGAATCATCTCCTATAAAGTCTGCGCCAATGATAAAAGCCTGGGCTAATCCGTCGGGAGAGGGTTGTTCGGCATAATCAAACCTGACGCCAAAATCCGAACCGTCTCCCAGAAGCCTTCGAAATCCGGGTAAATCCTGTGGGGTTGATATAATAAGGATTTCCCTGATGCCGGCAAGCATCAATACGGATATGGGATAATAAACCATCGGTTTATCATAGATAGGAAGCAACTGTTTTGATATTCCTTTGGTGATAGGGTATAATCGTGTACCGGAACCTCCTGCCAATACTATTCCTTTCATGTTTTTCTCTGTTATATTAGTTTTGAGGCAAAAATAAGTAAAATAATTATATGAATTTTAATTCAATGCTGTTTAGTTAAAGAAAATCATCTCGCGACGATGTATAACTTTATTGATGGATTCCTGTACATTTCATCCTTTGACGGCATACTTTTAATCTTTCCACCCCTGTGAGCCGGTCGTTCCACAATTGTGAGGCGACCGGCTCACAGGGGTGAAGCGACCGGCTCACAATTGTGGAAAGATTAAAAGTTCAGGAACTCATGATTATTTATCCGCCATGTCATCAATAAAACAACAGGATTCATCTGCGAATACCACGCTAATCATCCACTTTTTTAATGTCGCCAAAGCCGGAAACCTTAGTATTTGCCCTGGCATTGCCTTTGTAGCGAATATCGCCTGTCCCCGATACGGTAGCATCCAGCGTTTCGGTGGCCATTATTTTGGCGTCGCCGCTTCCGGATACTCTACATTCCAGGTATTTCACAATAAGGTCGTAAGCTTTGATGTCGCCGGCGCCGCTGACGGAGAATCTGGCTCTATCCGCTTCTCCTTTCAGCGCAATATCGCCGGCGCCGCTGATATTACATTCCAATTCTTTGCACGCCAACTCTTCAGCTATTAAATCGCCCGCCCCGCTTATGCTGACACTGAATTGTTCAATCCGTGCGGGATGATTTATTTTCACATCGCTCGCTCCACTAACACCAATAGTCAACTGATCTGATTTAAACGCATTTGCCGTAACAAAATCAATACACCCGGATACGGCTACTTTCTTCAATTCCTTAGAGCTTGCATTTATCTCTAATTTGCTTGGGTTTATAACGACGCCCCTTTGCGTACGGACAGAAAGTTCACCTCCGCCGGACTTTATTTCCAGGTATGAAAATAAATTTTCGTCCATTGTAACGGAAAGAGCGAAAGCGCCCGTTGTTTGCGTATAGTTCAGAACGGGGGATTGATACGTATTCTTGCTAAAGAAACGGCTATTACACTCTACGCCGGGTCCGATGGCTACACTATTAAAATCGGACACCTGGATATCTTTCGTAATAACATTTCCATTCCCTTTTATCTTTTCAGCATGAAGAAATGTAAATGAACCGGCCAATAAAAGGCCGGTAACAAACAGAAAAGCTCTCTTTTTCATATCAAACAGTTATTAATCAGTTAATGTTTATACTTACTAATACGGAAAAGAATAGCAAAACGTTGCAGGTATTCTCAATTTTCTGAAGGAGGAGGCGCATTTTTCCCCCAGTCTTTATTGGCTTTCGGCCCCATTTCAACTACCAACAGTCCTCCGTCTTTTATTTCGTCATGGCTGAACCATGCCTGATTCAGTTCCTTCCCATTTAATGTAGCCGATTGGATATATTTATTTTCGGGGGAAGCATTGTTTGCTACAACTTCAAAATACGTATGATTACCCAAATCCATTTTTACATGAGAGAAAACCGGGCTGCCTATATTATAGGCAGGCGAACCGGGTGTAACCGGATAAAATCCCATCTGGCTGAATACAACAAAAGCCGACATGCCGCCGCCATCTTCGTCTCCCGGTATACCCATCAAATCATTGCGGAACCATTGGTTAAGTAAGGTGCGTATCCATTTCTGCGTTTTCCAGGGTTGCCCGGCGTAGTTATATAAATAAGGTATATGCAAGCAAGGTTCATTTGCCATGGAATATTGTCCTACATTTCCGGTATGGTCGGGCAATGTGGCATAAAACTCCCATTTCGACTTTCCTAACGGTTCATTGAACATCTGGTCGAGAGCATCTGTAAAAGCTTTATCCCCGCCGATAAGCGAGACCAAATCGCCGATATTATGCTGCACATCCCAACGATAAATATACCCGTTGTTTTCATCATAATACTCACGAGCTCCCAAACCGCCCGAATAGCGATAATCTACGCCCTCTATAAATGCGCCCTCTTTATCTTTCGGATGGAAAAAGCCTGTTTCGGGATTAAATACATTCCGGTAATTGTAGGAACGGCGCAAAAACAAGTCGGCATCTTCCGTCTTGCCTAATGCACGGGCAATCAGCGAAAGACACCAATGGTCGTAAGACGTGCCTAATGTAACGGCGATGGGCTGGCGTTTTTCCCATGAATGGACGGTTGAGACGGTTTCTTTTTCTCCGGGTTTTAATGCAGGGAAAAAGCCATGTTCCTTGTAAAAATCATCCAGTTCACCGGCCGGTATTTCCACCCAGGGTATTAATGATTTCCCTTCTATCGCTTCCTTACAGGCCAAATAGGCTTTTTCCAGATCAAAGCCGCGCAAACCTTTGTTATAGGCGTCGATTACAGATGCTACGGCGTGATTTGAATTCATACAATGGGCGTCGCCGGTTACTTCGGGAAAAGTAGGCATCCAGTTAGTCCCTTTCTCTTCAGCCATCAACAGGTATGAGCGGATAATGTCATTTTCGGCCTCCCGGTTGATTAATACCCGGAGCGGATGGGCCGCCCTGTATGTATCCCATATCCAGTCGTCCGTATAAAACGGGCGCCCTTCATCGGCATGTATTTTCCCGTCGTAAGCGCTAAAATAATGGCCGTCTTCACTTAAATTGACCGGGCGCTCGTAAGAACGATACAGGGAGGTGTAGAAAACCACCTTATCGTCTTCCGTGCCGCCTTCAATCTTAATTTTGTTCAATGCTTCATTCCATGCATTCCGCCCGGCTTTTGCCACGGCGTCTGTATTATAACCGGATATTTCCTTTCTTAAATTCTTTCCGGCCTGTTCTTCGCTGATATAGGATATACCGTACCGCATGCTTACGCGCTGTGTATTTTCGGGAATTGTTATCAACAGGGAAGATTTCGATACTTCATGCTTTTCCGGCGTAACATCTATTTCAGCATAAATATAGACTTTTGTCTTGTCATTCAATTGCTGATAACCGCTTATCGTATTATCTTCAGCCATTAATTCCCCTCTTCCGCATTTGAACAGTAAATTAGGCGTTCCGTTTTTCTCGAACGTAAATGTATAAACGGCGCTTTGATGGGAAGGGGCGTAATCTACTTCTATGGCGTCATCTTCCAAATAAACCTGATAGCGGTAAGGAGTGATTCTTTCCCTGTCGTAATTTAATTCCCGGACAGGCTTTTCTTCATTTCCCAAAAAAGGAGTAACGGTAAAGGAGGATATCCGCCGGTGATTGGTTACGATTAATGGCAAGCCATTCAAACGGCTGGCTGTATATCCGGAGCGAGCCGGAAATATCCGCATCATACTGTTCGGCAATTGAACGGTAGGATAGGTGGGAACCAATAAATGGCTGATATTACCCATATAGGGATTCACATAGTCAACCGGCTCTTTGGCGGAGGAAACAACGCCGCTTCCGCCCGAACAGGATAGTAACGAGCCTGCCAGCCCTATTCCTGCAAACAATGTTCTTAATTTCATAATCGCATTTATTTCGTTCTGTTAATAGAAAAAGAATATGGAGCATCTTCTTTTGCAATACCCCTGTATTTATTCGGTTTATCAACCATCCTGATCAATAAGCGGCCTCCTTTGTGCAAGTCGGCATGCTTCAGGTAATTCTTTGTTGAGGCGTTGCCATTGAAAGACGCCGATTCTATGTAAACGGTATGAGGCGTATTGTCCGGAGCGTCAATCACGAATTGATTCCCGTTTTCAAAATGCAGGGTAGCTTTTTTAAATAAGGGCGCTCCCATTACATATTCGTCTGTCCCCGGGCATACCGGGTAGAAACCCAAGGCAGAGAAAACATACCAGGCAGACGTTTGCCCGTTATCTTCGTCTCCGCAATAACCATCGGGGCCGGGCGTATACATGCGGTTCATTACCTCACGAAGCCAATACTGGGCTTTCCAGGGCTCGCCGGCATAATTATACAGATAGATTATATGTTGAACCGGTTGGTTGCCATGTGCGTAATTACCCATATTCATCACCGTCATCTCACGTATTTCATGAATAGGGAAACCGTAATAACTATCATCATACAATGGGGGGACAATGAATACGGAGTCCAGCATTTCTACAAAAGCGTCTTTGCCTCCCATTAAATCGATAAGCCCTTGCGGGTCGTGGAATACCGACCAGGTATAATGCCAACTGTTTCCTTCCGTAAAAGCATCTCCCCATTTCAGGGGCGAGAAAGGAGACTGAAAGCTGCCGTCTTCATTCTTGCCGCGCATTAGTTTTGTTTCCTTATCAAACAGGTTTTTATAATTCAATGCCCGTTTGGCAAATAAATCAATTTCTTTTTTCGGGCGTTTCAGCGCTTTGGCAATCGTATAAATACACCAGTCGTTATAAGCATATTCAAGCGTGCGGGCGGCGCTTTCCCTTATTCTCACATCGTAAGGAACATATCCCGACTTATTATAATATTCATACCCCAAACGCCCGGTAGAACGAACCGCAGGATGTACATTTTCCGTTCCGTGCAGCAACCCTTTATACAATGTCTCCAAATCATCTACTTTTACGCCCTTCATATAAGCATCCACCAGGATGGAAGCCGAATTATTCCCTATCATACAATCGCGGTGCCCGGGGCTGGCCCATTCGGGGAAGAAACCGCTTTCCTTACAGGCATTGATTAGTCCTTCCTGCATCTCTTTATTCATCGACGGATACATTAAATTAAGGAAGGGGAACAAACAACGGAACGTATCCCAGAAGCCGGTATCCGTAAACATATACCCGGGAAGCGTTTCTCCGTTATACGGGCTATAATGAATGATATTGCCATTGGCGTCTATCTCGTAGAGCTTACGCGGGAATAAAGTTGAACGGTACAAACAGGAATAGAAGGTACGGTATTGATCGAGGGAGCCTCCTTCCACTTCTATTTTCCCCAATATTTCATTCCAGGCCGTTTTCCCTTTAGCCGCCAGGGTATCGAAGCTATCGCCGTTCAATTCTTTTAAGTTTATCTCCGCCTGTTCAAGACTAATGAAAGAGGAAGCCACCCTGGCATGAACCACTTCTCCCTTTTTCGTTTTAAAACCGATAATGGCGCCTGTGTGCCCTGCCGTCTTTTCTTTTATGCTTTCATTTAAAATGCCGTCGGCAAACACTACATGATACGTAAAAGGCTTATCAAATTCGATCACAAAATAATTTTTAAAATTAGCCGGAACGCCGCCGCTGTTGCGGGTAGAATAGCCGGTAATCCTGTTCTTTCCGGGGATTACTTTAATAGAAGAACCTCTGTCGAAAGCATCTGCCACTACGTAGGCGTTATCCGTTTCCGGGAAAGTGAAACGAAACATCGCCGCCCGTTCGGTTGGCGTAATTTCCGTTACCACATCATATTCCGCCAGGTATACCTTATAATAATAGGGTTTGGCGATTTCCCCCTTGTGCGAAAACCAACTGGCGCGCTGTTCTTCATCAAATACCGGCTTTCCTGTTACCGGCATAAGGGAGAATTGTCCGTAATCATTTATCCACGGGCTGGGCTGGTGCGTTTGTTTAAACCCGCGTATTTTATTTGCGGTATACACATAGGCCCAGCCATTTCCCATCTTCCCGGTTTGGGGAGTCCAGAAGTTCATCCCCCAGGGGCGTGCAATAGCCGGATACGTATTGCCGGTAGAAAGCTCAAACGTAGACTGAGTACCCATCAACGGATTTACATACTCCACAGGATCGAAGCCATCGTTACCGGCCCTGACAGATTGCCCCAGCGCTGCCAGAAAGAGAAAGGCTATTATAAACATAGCCATAAAGCGACATTTGTTCATGATATAAAATTATAAGTAAATAAGTTAAGTACTAAACCGTACAAAGTTAATGTATTTGGAAAATAATACTACTTTTGTTTGTGAAACATTTTTAACGTTAAAAAGAGAAAGCGATATGAGAAAGTTATTTGGTTTATTTATTATTACCCTTTTACTTTTAAGCAGTTGTGGAAGCGTTCCCCTCACCGGGAGGAAGCAGGTATTGTTGGTTAGCGATCAGGAAGTATTAACGGCCAGCCTTACGCAATACAGTGATTATATAAAATCGGCTAAACTTTCTGCCAACCAAACAATGGCAAACCAGGTTGTGAGAGTAGGGAAAAAGATTGCGGCAGCAACCGAAACGTATCTGAAATCGAACGGATTGGAAGCGGAAATTAAAACTTTCGCCTGGGAATTTAATCTGGTGCAAAGTACGGATATTAACGCCTTTTGTATGCCGGGAGGGAAAATTGTGGTTTATGAGGGAATTATGAATTATATTTCTTCAGACGATGAATTGGCCGCAGTAATGGGGCATGAGGTAGCGCATGCCGTAGCAAAACATTCCAATGAGCGGATGAGCCAGCAATTGATGACGGAATACGGAGCGGCTGTTTTGGGAACAGCTATCAGCAATAAATCCCAGGCGGTGCAGAATATAGCGAGTACGGTGTATGGCCTGGGGGCCCAATATGGCGTAATGCTTCCTTATTCGCGCAAACATGAATTTGAGGCAGACCACATGGGATTGATCTTTATGTCTATTGCCGGATACAACCCTCAGGCAGCCATAACATTCTGGCAAAAAATGGCACAGGGGAAAAGTAGCGGTATACCTGAAATAATGAGTACCCACCCCAATGACGCCAACCGCATTGCAGAATTACAGAAATACTTGCCCGAAGCAATGAAGTACTATAAAAAGTAAGATATTTCAGCCCAAAACCAGAAAATACAACTATCTTTAAGGCTTGTATTCTAAATTAATAGAAAGAAATGGAAACAAAACATGTAATTTTAGTAAGCGGAATGATTATGTTAGGCGCATGTAATTCGGGAACAAAACCGGTTTATCCTGTGGCGGAAAAGGATAATACGGTAGATACTTATTTTGGAACGGAAGTGGCCGACCCGTATCGTTGGTTGGAAAATGATACCTCTAAGGCTACCGGAGCCTGGGTGGAAGCGGAAAACAGGGTAACGGCAGCCTATTTGTCGGAAATTCCTTTCCGTAATAAAGTCAGGCAACGGCTTACAGACTTAACGAACTACGAAAAGATTGGGACGCCCTATAAAAAGAATGGAAAGTATTATTTCTTCAAAAATGATGGCCTCCAGAATCAAAGTGTGTTATATGTAAAGGAAACCTTAGACGGTGAAGCCGGCGTATTGTTAGACCCCAATAAATTGTCGGACGACGGGACGGTAGCCCTGAGTGGCATCTCTTTCTCGCATGACGGAAAATACCTGGCCTATAATATTTCACGAAGCGGGTCTGACTGGAATGAAATATTTGTTATTGACCTGGCAACCGGCAGCCGGCTGGACGATACTGTACAATGGGCCAAATTCGGCGGGGCGTCCTGGCAGGGCAACGGCTTCTATTATAGCGCATACGATGCTCCCGAAGCAGGTAAGGAGTATTCTAATATGAACGAGAATCATAAGATTTATTATCATACATTGGGAACACCCCAAAGCGAAGACCGGCTGGCGTATCAGAACCCGGAAGAACCGAAGCGTTTCTACTATGGCGATGTAAGCGAAGACGAGCGTATCCTGTTTATCTACGAGTCGGGAGCCGGAAGCGGCAACAACCTTTTCATGAAGGATCTGACAAAAACAAATGCTCCTGTAACAGCACTAACCCATGATATGGATTACAGCTACTCGCCCATTGAAGTGATAGGCGATAAAATATATCTAATCACCAATTACGGCGCTCCGAAGTACCGTATCATGACAGCCGCCGCCGCCTCTCCCAAACTTGAAGAATGGAAGGAGTTAATACCCGAATCGGAATCGGTTCTTGCCGCCGCTTCCATTATCGGCGGCAAGCTAATCCTTACATACGAGAAGGATGCTTCGCACCACGCCTACGTCTATACGTTAGACGGAAAGCAGGAACATGAGGTGAAACTGCCCACATTAGGCTCTGTTTATTTCAGCGGGGATAAAGACGATAAAGAGACCTTTTATTCGTTCTCCTCTTTTACTTTCCCCGCTACCATTTATACGTATGATCCGGATAAAAATGAATCCGGCGTTTACCTGGCTCCCAAAGTAGCCTTCAACCCAGACGAATATACGACCGAACAAGTATTCTATCCAAGTAAAGATGGCACGCAGATACCTATGTTCCTTACCTACAGGAAAGGTTTACAAAAGGACGGCTCAAACCCGGTACTGCTATATGGATACGGGGGGTTCAACATCAGCCTGAATCCCGGTTTCTCTACGAATCGCCTTGTCTTCCTTGAAAACGGCGGAATCTATGCGCAGGCAAATCTGCGGGGAGGCAGCGAGTATGGAGAAGAATGGCATCAGGCCGGCACAAAGATGAATAAGCAGAATGTTTTCGACGACTTCATTGCCGCTGCCGAATACCTGATTAAAGAGAATTACACCAATAAAGGGAAATTAGCGGTTAACGGCGGCTCCAACGGCGGTTTGCTGGTAGGAGCCGTAGTAAACCAACGCCCCGATTTATTCAAAGTAGCTGTTCCGGCCGTAGGAGTTATGGATATGCTTCGATACCATAAATTTACAATCGGATGGAATTGGGCCAGCGATTATGGTACGTGTGACGACAGCAAAGAAATGTTTGCATATCTCTATGCTTATTCTCCGTTACACAATATAAAGAACGATGGCACGCCTTATCCGGCCCTTCTTATTACAACTGCCGACCATGACGACCGGGTTGTGCCGGCCCATTCATTCAAATATGCGGCCACCTTGCAGGCTGCTGATACCGGAGATGCTCCCAAACTTATCCGTATTGAAACGAAAGCCGGGCACGGAGCAGGCAAACCCATAAGCAAAGTTATAGATGAATACACGGATGTATATTCCTTTATTATGTACAATCTGGGGATGAATCTCTAACAGCGGATACTTAATTGGCGAAGCACGTTGCGTATCTTCTCAAAAGTAGTGATCCGTGTAGGTACCAAAGGCAGGCGTAGTTTGTTTTCAATATATCCCATCGCATTGAGCATGCTCTTTACGCCTGCCGGGTTACCGTCTACAAACAATAAATCAAATAATTCCGTAAAGCTATGGTGTATTTTGCGGGCGCTATCGTAATCGCCGGCCAATGCCAAACGTACCATACGGCTAAATTCGCGGGGAAACGCATTGCCTATAACCGAAATAACGCCAATAGCCCCTAAGGTGATCAGGGGGAACGTAATACCGTCGTCTCCGGAAATGACGTTGAAATTGGCCGGTTTGTTTTTGATAATATCATTCATCTGGGTGATATTGCCCGACGCTTCTTTAATAGCGATTACATTCTTACAGTCGCGGGCAATCCGGAGGGTTGTTTCCGCCGTCATATTTACGCCGGTACGTCCCGGAACATTATATAAAACGACCGGCAAACGAGTAGCTTCCGAAACAGCTTTATAATGTTGATAAAGCCCTTCCTGGGAAGGTTTGTTATAATAGGGGGTTACGGATAATATCGCGTCTACCCCATCAAAATCGGCATGCTTTAATTTTTCTACGGCAGAACGTGTGCAATTACTCCCTACCCCTACTACAACAGGGATGCGTCCACGTACTTTGGTAACGATAAGGTGGAGGATTTTATTTTTCTCTTCTTCCGTAAGCGTAGGCGTTTCGGCCGTAGTTCCTAACACTACCAGGTAATCCGTCCCGTTTTGTAATTGGTAATCGGTCAATTTCGCCAGCGTATCGTAATCAACACTTTCATTCTCTTTAAAAGGGGTAATCAGCGCTACCCCCATTCCTTTTAAATTAATATCTATCATAAGGAATTTATTCCGTTTCGTTTATTCTGCTGTGCAAAAGTAAGGAATTTATATCATTTGGAGCGGATTGTCAGCAAATAATATAATATATGCCCGAAGTAATTATTAATATCCGCATCGTCTGTCATCGGTATGGTTAAATCATACATATCCCTGAGGAATGATTTATTTCCGACTTTAAACAGTGACGAGTGTTTCAATAGCAAATACTGCATGGCGTAATTATTCTTACGGGTAAGGTCTATCAGTATGTCGGCCGGGAGCATATTAAATCTTTCTACCATAGAATCGGAAGGTATGCCTTTCGAATCGAGTTCTTCTTCAAAAATATATAGCCAGGATGTATTTACAGCTTCTTCTTTACTTTTTTTGGCAACGTATGCACAAAGGTGGATGTTTCTGGTAAATTCACGCAGTTTCTCCACACAAACTAAAACGTCTTCGCGGTCGTTTAAATTAAATACAACTAAAACATCATTGGCATCGCTCAACGAGCAAAAACGGGCTGTTCTTGCCGTTTCCTTTGCCAAATCCTGTATCTTTCTCTTTATAAAGAAATTTGCAAGTTTCATTCTGACAACATGTTTAAAAATTCTTCCTCATTGATAATTTTTACGCCGAGTTTTGCCGCTTTTTCCAGTTTTGCCGGTCCCATATTTTCGCCGGCAAGGATATAATCGGTTTTCCCTGATACGGAACCGCTGTTCTTTCCGCCATGCTGTTCAATCATGGCTTTGTATTCGTCGCGTGAATGTTTCAGGAAGGTTCCGCTGATTACGATCGTAAGGTCTTTTAATTTTTCCGACCGGTTGGCCAGTATTGTTTCGTTCATACTCATTTGCAGTCCGTATGCTTCCAGGCGGGCTGTAATGACCTGGTTTTTTTCGTTGTTGAAATAATCAAGGATACTCTGTGCAATGCGCCCTCCTATTTCATCTACTTCCGTTAATGTTTCGAGCGTGGCTTGCTTTAAGTTCGTTATGTTTTGAAAAGCGAATGCCAAGCGCTTGGCAACGGTTTCGCCTACATAGCGAATGCCTAACGCATACAATACCCGTTCGAACGGTACGGCTTTAGATTGTTCGAGGCTATCCATTAAATTCCGGGCGCTTTTCTCCGCCCAGCGTTCCAGGCGAAGCAGGTCCGTTTCGGTCAACAGATACAAATCTGCCGGATTCCTGATATAGCCGGCTTCGTATAAATCTTCTACGGTTTCGGGGCCTATATTGATATCCATCGCCCTGCGGGTGACAAAATGCTCTATCCGGCCTTTTATCTGTGGGGGGCAACCGGATTCGTTCGGGCAATAATGGGCTGCTTCTCCCTGCGGACGGATTAAAGGCGTTCCACATTCGGGACATTCCTTTATGAAGCTCACCTTATTGCCCATCACCGTGGAGCGGGCGTCTTTATCTACTCCTGTTATCTTGGGAATGATTTCGCCTCCTTTTTCAACGTATACTGTATCGCCTGTATGCAGGTCTAATCCTTCAATAATATCGGCATTATGCAAGGAAGCGCGCTTCACGGTAGTGCCCGACAGCAGCACCGGTTCGAGGTTGGCAACCGGGGTAACCGCTCCTGTTCGCCCTACCTGGAAGGACACGGAGTTCAAGCGCGTAGCCGCCTGCTCTGCCTGGAATTTATAGGCGATAGCCCAACGGGGGCTTTTAGCGGTAAAGCCCAGATTTCTTTGCTGGAGTAATGAGTTTACTTTCAGCACCACGCCATCCGTAGCTACCGGCAGGTTTTTCCGTTCGATGTTCCAATAAGAAAGGTAATCGAAAATTTCCTCCAGGCTATGGCATTTACGTATCATGCCGGGTATCTTAAATCCCCAGGAGCGGGCATGGCAGAGGTTTTCATAATGGCTTTGGGCCGGTAAATCTTCCCCCAGCAAATAATAGAAATAGGCATCTAATTTACGGGAGGCCACAATTGCCGGGTTCAGTTGTTTCAGTGTTCCTGAAGCGGCATTCCGCGGATTGGCAAACAGAGGCTCTTCCTGCTCTTCCCGTTCGCTGTTCAAACGGTCGAATTCCGCCCAGGGGAGTAGTATTTCTCCTCTGATTTCAAATTCATCCGGATAACCGCTGCCCCTTAGTTTTAAAGGTATGGAGCGAATGGTTTTGACGTTGGCTGTCACGTCGTCGCCACGGGTTCCGTCTCCGCGGGTTATTGCACGGATTAATCGTCCATGCTCATAGAGTAAGGAAATAGAGGTTCCGTCGAATTTAAGTTCGCCTGTGATTTCAAATGGTTCATGGAGCGAACGCATGGTTCGGTGGTAAAAATCGCGCACTTCTTCTTCGGAATACGTATTGCCGAGGGAGAGCATCGGATATTTATGCTCTATCTGTACAAATTCCCTGGAAATATCACTGCCTATCCGTTGCGTTGGCGAAGCCGGGTCGGCCAGTTCCGGGTGGGCTTCTTCCAAAGCCTGAAGCTCTTTGAGCTTTATATCAAAATCATAATCGGAAATTGTGGGACTGGAAAGCACATAATAGTTATAATTATGTTGTTCCAATTCGTCACGCAGCGTTTTTATTTTTTCTTCAATTTCGTTCATCGGTTTTTAGCGCTATTAATATGCCAATGCTATATTCTATGATACGAATAAGCAGGCGGCAATTATAGTAATAAAAGCTAAAATACGTACGTTGTTTTTCCATTCTGCGTTCATATTTCTGTTTTTTTAAGGATTATTGGATGATTTAGCGGTTGGCCGGGTATCCCCAACCGTCTAAAGCCATTTTCCAGTTTTTGTTTACTATTTCCAATGTCCGGTGGTTACAGGTATACTGATTCTTCTTATATCCTTTTTTCCTGTCGAGATAGTTACGGATGTTTTCTTTTGATTCCTGAAAGCCCGGTAAATTGAGCTTCGCGTATATATATTCCGTCATCTCAAAGGCGGCGGCTTCAAAATCTTCAAACTTTATTTCCACCAGGTTGCCGGGAGGTATCAGTTGTTTTTCTTCTTCGTATTTATAATATAACTGCCGGAATATTTCTACCGCGTTTGTTTCTATTTCTTCATTCGTAATATCTTGCAGGCGGAGCGGCTGTATGGTGTTTGTAAAAAAATTGCGCGTACTCTCAAACACGGTGTAAGGATTTCGTTTGAGGTAAAGGAATTTAGCCTTGGGAAACATTTCCAGCAGGGTTCTTATCCGTCCTGTGTGCGGGGGATTTTTACTGAGGAACTGGACGCCTTTTGTATTCCACAGGGAAGTTTTTACCAGCCGGAGGAACGTTTCTTTAAACACCTGGCGCTCTTCTTCG
>JAIRKZ010000069.1 GCA_031259845.1 Tannerellaceae bacterium
TTTGAATTGGACAACACAAAGTTAATCATTTATCCCGATAGGCAAACACCCCGGTTCGAGTCCGGGGCGGGAACTAAAAAGATAAACGATTGCTAAAAATGGAATACTATAACGGTATACTGTGCATAAGTGGCAGCGAGTTGATCCGGACGGCTCAAAACCCGGGCGGACTGATGCTGAAAGACTGTTATGATAACCTTGTCAGGCGTAAGCGTATCAACGTTGTTCGCAGAGGTGGTGGCGAAGGGTTTGCTTCGCTTATAGAGTTTGCCTCGCTTCCTGATAAATATAAAGAATTGCTGCCGGTGGACGAAGAGGATGTACGGGTGGCGGCGGAACGGCAGAAGCTGATGCGCCGGCTGAAACCCGATCCTTCGGCGTCGGCATTCTTTGCGGCGTATATGATAGAGTACCGCGATAATATCAAAGGGTTGCCCGAAGGGAAACAGGAGATGTATGCCAATAGCGCTTCCATCCTGAACGCGGTACGCGAAGCGTGGGAGGAACATTATTCCGACCGCCGGAAGCAAGGGAAACGTACCTCAAATGTGTTTTGGGTTAATGCGGCTAAGGCGGTAAAGAGCCTTCCCGCCGGTTACAGGCATTCGCTGCCCACCCATCCGCAAAGGTTGCAGGGCAGGCTCCGGCAATATATCCGGGAAGGGTACGGTTGCCTTGTGAGCGGCAAGTACGCCAACGATAATACCGTGAAGATAACCCCCCAGGCCGGCGAATGGCTGATAGCGCAATACGCCTCGCAAATCAACCGCGTAACGATAGACCAGCTCCACAGGCGTTACAACCGCGTGGCCCCGGAAAAGAAATGGAAGGAACTGAAGACGCCGGCTTCTATCCGCAATTACCTATTCCGGCCCGAAATCGAACCGGTATGGTATGCCTCCCGGTACGGCGAACTGAACTACAAAAACAAGTACTCGCGCAAGAACCGCACCATCCTGCCCGATCGGCGCGATTCGCTCTGGTATTCGGACGGTACGAAACTGAATTATTATTACCGCGACGAGTTTGGCAATACAAAGACCTGTTATGTGTACGAGGTAATGGATGTGGCCACCGAAGCGCTCCTGGGTTATCACATCAGCGATACAGAAGACTTCGAGGCCCAATACAACGCCTACAGGATGGCTATCCGCACGGCGGGCTGCAAACCCTACGAAATCAAATACGACAACCAGGGGGGCCATAAGAAGCTGGAAAACTCGGATTTCCTGAAAAACATCTCCCGCCATGCCATCCATACGGCTCCCTACAATGGCAACTCCAAGACGATAGAAAACGCCTTCTACCGCTTCCAATCGCAAGTATTGCATCAGGACTGGTACTTCACAGGGCAGAACATTACGGCCAAAAAGATGGAGAGCCGCCCCAACCTGGAGTTTATCCTGGCCAACCAGAAGATTCTCCCCACCCTTGAAGAAATAAAGGAAACCTACCGCCTGCGCCGCGAGGAGTGGAACAATATGCCCCACTACAAGACCGGCATCCCGCACCGGCAGATGTATAACGAGAGCGTGAACGAGGGAACCGTCCGGGTGGGCATTGCCGATATGATAGACATGTTCGGGCTTACCACCAAAGACCCTTCTACCTATACCTCCTATGGATTGGAGATACAGGTAAAGAAGAAAACGTACGCCTACGAAGTATTGATGCCCGACGGCGAACCCGACCGCGACTTCAACCGCCGCAATATCGGTCGCCGCTTCTATACGCGCTACCAGCCCGATGATATGGATACCGTCCTCTTCTTTGAGAAAAGCCCCGGCGGCGACCTCCGGTTCATCGCCATTGCCCGGCATTACCTGTATGTCCGCCGCGCCCTGCAAGACCAGAAAAAGGCCGACCTGCACATCATCCGCCAGAACGAGCATCGCAACAAGGAGGAACGCATCCTGATGGAAAAGCAGCGTAACGCCATCCTCGAAGCGCACGGCCTGCATCCCAACCAGCACGGCCTGAAGGTGGCCCCGCTAAAGGGTATCAGCAAGAAAAAACAGGTCGATATCGGCGAGATACAAAAGGAACTGAGCAATATCGCCGAGGCCGAAGAAAAGAACAAACAAAGCCGTGCCGCGGCCCGCCTGAAGAAAAAACAGGAAGAAAAAGAACAGGCCGACCGCGAAGAGCAACAGCGCGAATTTACCCGCGCACGGCTGCAACTGCTTGAATTAAATATCAACTAATATACTTTGTATCATGGAAATGGATAAACAGAAAAAAGACGAAATCGCCCTTGCCTTACGGCAATACATGGAGGCGAACAACCTGTCGCAAGAGGAAGTAGCCACGCGCGCCGGCATAAATGTGAGCTATGTCAATTCCATTCATCAGGGTAAACACAGCGTGGGCAAAACGATGATTAAAGACTGCTATTATGCAAGCCTGGCCGAAATGACCGGCACGCCCCTGGAAAACACGTGCTGGGAGCATGTAGACACGGAGCAATACGAGTGCATGATGGAGGAGCTGCTCGACGCTAAGGCGCGCGGGTTTAACAAGATGATTATCGGCGAAACCGGTTCGGGCAAAACGTATTCGATAGACCGGTTTGTACGCAAATACCCCGCCTTTACCTACCGCATAACCGTGAGTAGCGACCACACGCTAAAAAACATGCTCAATGAATTGGGCGAATGTATGGGCGTACGTTACGGGGGCGACAAAGTGTACAAGATACGCCAGATATCCTCCAAAATGCGCCTGTATAAGGCTTCGGGCAAAAAGCCGGTGATCATCATCGATGAAGGCGAGAACCTGAAATTGCCCCAACTGCGTTCAGTCAAATCCCTGTATGACGCCTTGCAGGGATATTGCCCTATCGTACTAATCGGAACCGACCAGCTACTAAACAAGATAGAGAAGCTACGCGGGAAAAACGAAGACGGTATGCCGCAGCTTTACCGGCGTTTCAAAGCCGGCAAGCGCGAAATAAGGGGGATCAATAAAGAAACGATGTTCGCCCCGTTCCTTGCTAAAATAGAAGATAAGAACCTGCGCCGGATATTGATTAACCTGGCCGACAACTACGGCGAACTGAACGATTATATGGAGCCGGCCCTTCGCGAAGCCGGACATCATGGAGAACCCCTTACCGAGAATTTCTTCCGCATGTTATACAAGATTTAAACCATGGATAAACCGGATTTAAAAAAGAAAAAATTAAAGCCTAAGCGCGCGCTGTCGGTTTACAACCTGCTTAATAAAAAGTACGAAGTTATTCCGTTTACCGGCGAGTGGGAGGCTGCTTTCGGCCGGCCGGAAAGTAAAGGGATATGGTTTATAAGCGGAAAGCCTACCAACGGGAAAAGTACTTTTTGCATGCAGTTGGTTAAAGAGTTGGCCTCGCTGGGTATGCGCACCGCTTATTTTTCGTGGGAGGAAGGCAGCGGCCTGTCGTTTCAGCATACCGTGAAACGAGCCGGCTGGGCGGAACATAGCCGGAATATTGTTATAGAAGACAGCCTTGTCCCTTTTGCCCGGTTACCGGATTGGATAGCCGCCCATCCGCGCGTGAAAGTAATCGTAATAGACACCGTTCAGAAGTGGGACATACGGAAAAAAGATATTGCTACGCTTCATGAACGGTACGGTAATAAGCTGTTCGTTTTTATCTCGCACGTAAAAGAGGGAGGTTCCCCCGATGGCGCTATTGCCACAGAAATACTGCGCGACGCCTCCATGAAAATATGGGTGGAAGGCTTCCGAGCCATCAGCCGCGGGCGCCACTTCGGCCCGGTAGGCTATTACGCCATCTGGAAGGAAAGAGCCGAAAAATATTATGCCGAAAACATTTAAAAACCATATCATTATGAAACAGCAATCAAAGAAAAAAGAAAACCCGCACACCCTGTTCTGGACGCTCCTGAAGGAGACGCCCGGTTATAACGAATCGTATAAGGAAGTGATAAAGGAAGGCGTCGTTCATGAGTATAGCAACGGGCGTACCACCTCGCTTTCCACTATGTACGTTAAGTACCCGGAGGAATACAGCCGGATGATTGACGCCATGAAAGGCGACAGCCGCCAGCGCCTCAAACGCTACGACTATACCCGCGACAAGGCGGCCAAACGGGTGATAGCCGCCGCCTGCAAGTACGTAGACAGCCTGGGATACCGGTTTGCCTCCAGACAGGATAAGATAGAATATGTGAAGCGTATCGCCTGCCGGGCCGCCAATTGCGCGTACTTCAATAAAATACCTCTGTCAAAGCTGGAAAAGGTATACAGCCAGTTTTGCCGGATGAATGAAACCGACATTGCCGGAAACCCGGAACTGGATTACGTAATCGGCAAAAATTGATCCCCATGATGCGCAGGCAGAACGCCGAACATTCAGTTGCCCTCCGCCGGCTGGAAAGACTGGAAGAAGAGGAACGGCAGCTCGTCAACGCACTGGCCGTACGCTATGACGAAGAGGTTTCGCGTCGGCTCCGGGAGGTAGAGATAGAGATCGTCCGCATCACCGGCGAGAATACGATGGATACAGGATTTACTTATTAATTATAAATTAGATTATGGACAAAATTGAATTATTGCAGGCATTAAGCCCTGAAGAAAAGATGGCGCTGGCCCGGCAATGGGCCGCCGAGGAACAGGCTGCCAAAAATCGCGAGAAGGAGGCCTTCGAGGGCATCCGGTCGCAATTCCTCTTTGACGTAAAAAAACGGTTCTCCGAATATGTGCAGCACGGGCGTGACTTTAAGAAATGGCTGCGCGAAGAAACGGAAGGTTTCTACCGTACCCTTATCGACTACGGCAAGCTGAAACGCGACGAACAGATCGGCTTTAAGGTATCCGACGATGCGTTTTCCCTTCAGGTGAAAGGATGCCGGGTAAAGAAGTTTGACGAGCGGGCGGATATAGCCGAAAAACGGCTGGCAGACTTCCTGAACGCCTGGATAGAAGACAAGGATGGCGGCGCACGAAACCCGATGTACAAGCTGGCCATGGCCATGATACAGCGCAACGAGACGGGCGACCTGGATTACAAGTCAATCAGCCGTCTGTACGAACTGGAAGCCGACTTCAACGACCCGGAGTACTCCTCCGTTATGGAACTCTTCCGCGAGAGCAACGTAGTGCTGGGCACGTCCATCAACTTCTACTTCGAGGAGAAAGACCAGTATAACAACTGGCGCAAGATAGAGCCATCCTTTAACCGCATCCGAGGATGAGCGAGAAGATATATATACTGAAGATTGTTCCCCCGGAGAATATGGACAAACCCAAAGCGGGCGAAGTGCATAAGTTCGCCCCCTACCGGTGCCCGCACTGCCATGGCGAAGGCGGCTTTAATAACAGTGGCTGGATGGGTAAATTCAAGAAGAATATGGAAGACCCCGACCTCGAAATCTGCCCCGTATGCAAAGGCACCGGGCAACTCGAGGCGAATGTGGTAGTCGGCTGGGTTCCCGCCGGCGAAGTAAAGAAACCCTTTAAACAATAATTAAACAATGAAAAAATACAATTCAAAAGACTTTCTCCTCCCGGACAGCATCAATAGCTGCGCCATGTATCATGCCAAGATATTTCCCGACGGGAATTATATGTTCCGCATACACGATTGCAATACCGGCATCCGTTTGGTTGGCGACCTGAAAAGCCCCGTGGAAGCAGCTGAAGCCGTTGCCAAGCTCCGGAAGCTCGCAAGGGCGGCCGCCGATTTCGCCGCCTTCATAGAAGACAATTGTATGGATAGCACAAAGTTTTATGAAACATAACCAAACGTCTTATGGAAGCGCCTCAAAAAATATTGGATAAGATAAAGAAGCTGAAAGCGCTTAGCGAAGGCGCTGCACAAATCAACTCCATTGCCGAATCGGAAGCGGC
Organism: Tannerellaceae bacterium; assembly: GCA_031259845.1. Classification (GTDB taxonomy): domain Bacteria; phylum Bacteroidota; class Bacteroidia; order Bacteroidales; family Tannerellaceae; genus DFXE01. Next base: position 5,851 of record JAIRKZ010000069.1, read on the forward strand.
GGCGTTAATGATGAATAATCTGTTGACAAGGTACAATCTCTCATTAATGGACATTGACGACACGGATAATGGCAAACCGTCCATTGAGATAGAAAGAAGCGGTCTGATTTCCGTTCAGAATCCTTATGGCAGGTTATGGAAAGAACGTTTATTGGCGACTTTGTGCCGG
>JAIRKZ010000081.1 GCA_031259845.1 Tannerellaceae bacterium
TTTTGTTTATTACCAAATTTCTCCAGAGTTTTTTTATGTTAAAACGTGTTTTGTATATCCCGATGGGATTTCTGTTTCTTTTCCTCTGTTTTTATGTACATAAAAGCTATTTCGGAAGAAGGTATATGGTTTGTTTTTTCCCCGTTTTTGTCAACAGGAGTGAAGGAAAAAACGATACCGGCGCAATTAGGGCCGTTCTGGGCGTTGCACACATGTGGTCTTTGTTCCCGCCGGCTGGCGCGGGCGTTGCACACATGTGGTTTTTGTTTCCGCCGGTTGGCGCGGGCGTTGCACACATGTGGTCTTTGTTTCCGCCGGTTGGCGCGGGCGTTGCACACATGTAGTCTTTGTTTCCGCCGGCTGGCGCGGGCGTTGCACACATGTGGTCTTTGTTTCCGCCGGCTGGCGTGGGCGTTGCACACATGTGGTCTTTGTTTCCGCCGGCTGGCGGGAAGGTTGCACACATGTGGGGATTCCGGGCGGGATAAAAAACGGGGGGATTTCCGGCCACTTTTCCAATAATTTATTGTATGTTTGTCAGAAATAATAATTTTATTACTAAATAAACAGAGTTATGGGCAAGATTGAGAAATACACAAGGCTTCTAAAGAGCCTCAGGAATGGCGAACATTTTGAAATTTTTGAGGAAATCGATGAATTTGTAGAGAAACACAAAAACGCGCTGGGCGATACGGTTGAACTGTGGAACGTATTGTCTAACACATTTAAAAAGGAAGACGAGATTTACAAGCGCAGCCGGAAAGCTGCCGAAACGCGCTTTATCACAGAAGCCCACGAAAAACGGATAGACGCCTTCAGGGTGGTGAAAGGGGGCGTGGAAACGGCTTCTTACAAAGATACCCCCGCCGAAAAGCTGGCTGCCGAAAGGCTCGCCTTTGTGCTTGACAATTTCAGGAAGATACCTAAGGCTCCGCTGACGGAAGCAAGCGCGCTGATATTTAACATGATTCAAGACCTGCGGCGGACGGCTTACGCCCCTTCGGTGGAAACGCTCGGCCTCACCGGAGCGGTAAACACGCTGGAAGAGCGCAACGAGGCCTTCAAGGCGCTGTATGAAGAACGCGAGATGGACATAAAACAGGCCGAGATGCTGGGCAATATGCGGTATATCCGCCCGCTTACAGACAAGGCTTTCGCCAACTTTGCAGAGGCGCTCAACGCCTGCTACGCCATCGCCAAACTTGGCGGCAAAACCGCCGATGCCGACGCCCTTAGCCTGATTATCACCCGTATCAACGCCGCCATCAAGCAATACGAAACAATCTACGCCCGCCGCGGAGGAGCCACTGCGGGCAAAAACAAACCCGGCGGCGACGAGGGCGACGATGAAGACAACGGCGGCCTTCCCGACACGCCCGGCAGCAACGCGCCCTCCCTGGCCGTAGCCTCGCAGGAAGTACTTTCCGACACGGTGATGTACATTTACCCGGCCGCCGCCGATGCCGACGCTTTCGCCCAGGCCCTTTACCCGGCTGCTGCGGGAGGCGTCTTACTGCTCGAGCAGGCCGGCGAAGCGCCCGTACTCTTTCCCGTAACGGGCTTTAAAACGGAGAGCGAGGGCGGCGCGGATACGGTCAAGGCCCTTGATGTGGCTTCCCCGTCGGCCAACCACTCTTTCATCTCTCCCTTCACTGGCGAAGGCCCCTGCCAGGCGTGGGTAGAAAAAGACGGCGAAGAGCTGGCCCGCTTCACCGGCATGGCCTATCCCCTTATGCTGGCGCTTGATGCCGGAAGATGAAGCCCCGGCCGGCGGAGCCACTGGTTTTTGGCCGCTTCTTTCTTTCGCACCACAAAAAGGAGAATCGAACCATCTGTTTTATTACAGGAATAATGTATATTTGCCCATTATCTTTTAATTCTGATAGATATGGAAAATCTTAAAGTTACAGAAGCTAAGGGTAAGCTTGGCGTTCTTATCGTAGGAGTGGGAGGCGCCGTGTCTTCCACGTTTATTACCGGTACATTATCGGTGCGGAAAGGAAGGGGTATCCCTGTCGGTTCGCTAACGCAACTGGCTACCATCCGCCTGGGCAAACGTTCGGAAAACCGTTTTCCCCGGATAAAGGATGTAGTGCCTCTGGCCGGGCTGGACGACCTCGTTTTCGGCGGATGGGACATCTTTGACGAAAACGTTTACGAGGCAGCCAGGCATGCCGAAGTATTGAAAACGGAAGACATCGACGCGGTAAAAGACGAGCTGGAAGCCATCAAACCGATGCCTGCCGTGTTCGACCGGAACTTTGTAAAACGCCTGCATGGAACGCATGTAAAGGCAGAAGCCTCGCGCTGGGAACTCACCGGGCAGTTGCGCGAAGATATCCGCCGGTTTAAAGCGGCCAACGGATGCGAACGCGTGGTGGTGATGTGGGCCGCAAGCACGGAAACATACATCCCGCAAAGCCGGGAGCACGACAGCCTGGAGGCTTTTGAAAAGGCCCTGAAGGAGGATAACAGAGAGGCTGTTTCGCCCAGTATGTGCTACGCCTGCGCAGCCATTGCCGAAGGTTGCCCGTTTATTATGGGCGCTCCAAACCTTTGCGTAGACATCCCCGCTATATGGGAACTGGCCGGTAAAAACAAAGTGGCCATCAGCGGTAAGGATTACAAAACGGGGCAAACCATGCTGAAAACGGTGCTTGCCCCCATGCTGAAGACGCGCATGCTGGGGCTTGAAGGCTGGTTTTCCACCAATATACTGGGCAATCGAGACGGCGAAGTGCTGGACGACCCGGGGTCGTTCAAGACAAAAGAAGTAAGCAAACTGTCCGTTATCAACACCATCCTCCAAACGGAGACCTATCCCGAACTCTACGGCAATATCTACCATAAGGTACGCATCAATTACTACCCTCCCCGCAAAGACAATAAGGAAGGATGGGATAATATAGACATCACCGGCTGGATGGGATACCCCATGCAGCTGAAAGTAGACTTCCTTTGCCGCGATTCTATCCTGGCGGCTCCCCTGTGCCTTGACCTGGTATTATTCTCCGATTTGGCGCAGCGTTGCGGGTTTTACGGCATCCAGTCGTGGCTGTCGTTCTATTTCAAAAGCCCGATGCATGCCCCCGGCCGCGTTCCCGAGCATGATTTATTTATCCAGCACACCATCCTGAAGAACACGCTTCGCAAGATTATCGGCGAACCAACTCTGGATTACCTGGACTGATGGACTATGCAATCATTGCCGCCGGAGAAGGTTCGCGCCTGGTGCAGGAGGGCGTTCAATGCCCCAAGCCGCTGATACGCCTCAACGGGATTCCCCTGCTGGGGCGCTTGATTGGCCTTTTTCTGCAAAACGGCGCAACAACCCTCAACGTTATCGTAAATGAAGAGATGAAAGAGGTGCAGCAGTATCTGCGAAGCCTGCAACTGCCGGCGCCGCTGCGTATCATCGTAAAGTCTACCCCCGGTTCGATGCACAGTTTCTTTGAACTGAAAGAGTACCTGGCCGGCGAGCGGTTTTGCCTTACAACGGTAGACACTGTATGTAAAGAAGAAGAATTTAAACACTATATCCAATCCTTTTTAAAAAGTGAAGACATAGACGGGCTTATGGCTGTTACGGATTATATAGACGACGAAAAACCGCTGTATGTAAATACAGGCAGGGATATGCTTATACAAAGTTTTCGAGACGGGGCAGAACCGGGCAGCCGCTACATATCGGGAGGTATTTACTGCTTAAAGCGTACAGCCTTAAACGTATTGGAGCATGCCATGGCCAAAGGGATATCGAGAATGAGGGATTACCAGCGCCTGTTGATTGAAGAAGGATTGGCGCTGAAAGCGTATCCCTTTAGCAAAATAATAGACATAGACCATGCCGGGGATATAGCAAAAGCCGGACAGTTTTTAAATACATAATAATTTATCGATTCATCGCATGTGTGTATATGAATGAAATAACAATAGCAGGTATCAGGCGGGAAAGCATGTATTCTCCGAACCATGTAGGAAACGACGCGGCCATATTCCAGCTTACCGCTAAGGCGCTCCGCAAACAGGGATGTATCGTGAACGAATATTCCGAAACCGCTTTGCGGAACAATGAAATAAAGGAAAACTTCATTTTTAATATGGTGCGCCGCCGGGAGTCTGTCTGCACATTGCAGCGATACGAGAACGAAGGCAAAACGGTTATTAATTCGGCCTACGGCATTGAGAATTGTACGCGCGAAAGGATGACGCGCCTGCTGCTGCTGAATGATATTCCGCATCCCCAGAGCTTGATTGTCCGTACGATAGACGACCCGTTGCCGGCCTTTCAAAGCGTGGCGTTTCATAATTGCTGGATTAAACGGGGCGATTTCCACGCTATCCACCGCGAGGATGTAACCTATGTACGTAACCGGGAAGAAGCGCAAAGCATCCTGGAAGAGTTTGCCATCCGGGGCATTGACTGCGCCGTTATCAACGAACACCTTACGGGAGACCTTGTGAAGTTCTATGGCGTAACCGGAGACGGCTTCTTCTACTGGTTCTACCCTACCAGTCAGAATCACAGCAAATTCGGACTGGAACAGATTAACGGCAATGCCAAAGGGATTCCTTTCAGCCAGGCGTATCTGCAATACCTGTGCAACAAGGCGGCAAACGTATTGAACATCCACGTGTATGGCGGCGACTGCATTGTGTCGGAAGACGGCATTGTCCGTATAATTGATTTCAACGACTGGCCAAGCTTCGCCCCCTGCCGCAAAGAAGCAGCTCCCTGTATTGCCAAACGGATTTATTCATTAATCAGCAAGTCATGCGAAAAGGAACAAAGAAGCCTGATATAGAAGCCAGCCTCAAATCATTGGATACGGAAGAAGCGGTTGATATTTATTTCTATCGCCCTGTAGGGTATGGGTGGGCATTGCTGTTCCGCAAGCTGGGCGTTTCGCCGAACGCTATCACCGTAGCCGCTATATTTATAGGCATTGCCGCCGGTATTTGTTTTTACTTCCGGGATATTACTGTCAATGTTACAGGCATGCTGTTGCTTGTATGGGCTAATTCGTTCGACAGCGCCGACGGGCAATTGGCGCGTATGACAGGCCAAACGTCGCCCTTAGGGCGTATGCTCGACGGCTTCTGCGGCAACCTCTGGTTTATTGCCATCTATGCCGCTATCTGTTCACGATTGTTTCCCCAGTGGGGTATCTGGATTTGGGTATTCGCCGCCGCCACCGGTTTTTCCCATACCACGCAAGCCTCTATGGCCGATTATTACCGGAATGTACACCTGTTATTCCTGAAAGGAAAAGCGGGAAGCGAATTGTCTGATTCGGAAACGCTTAAAGAAAACTACCGGAAGATGAGCTGGAAAAAAGACTTCATCTGTAAATTGTTCGCCTCTTCCTACATTAGTTATACAGCCCGGCAGGAAAAGCAAAGCCCCAGGCTTCAGCAAATGATGAAAATAATCCGCATGAAATACAACGGCGAAGCTCCCGGATGGTTTCGTAAAGCATTCAGGGAAAAGAGCCTTCCGCTTATGAAATATACAAATATGCTGTCATTCAATACACGTGCTATCGCTTTATTTATCAGTTTATTTATAAATAAGCCCTGGCTCTATTTCGCCTTTGAAATAACGGTATTGAATACAATGCTTATCTATATGATTGTAAAACATGAACGTATTTGTGCACAATTTACCAAACAATTAGAATCCTAAATCTTATCAATCATGCTTAATTTAGAAAAAATAAAAGGAGTCATTTTAGACTATGGAGGTACTATCGACAGTAACGGCGTTCACTGGGCCGAAGTAATTTGGATGGCATACGAAGCGCTGCATATCCCGGTAACTAAAGACGTCTTCCGCCAAGCGTATGTACATGGCGAACGGACGCTGGCCAAAAACAGGATTATACAGCCCAACCATAACTTCTGGCACGTACTGAGGCTGAAAGCCGAAACGCAGATACAATGGCTGATGGATAACAACTACCTGCCCGCCGACGCCGCCAGTTTTACCAGGTACACTACAGGCATTGCCGACTGGTGTTACGCATTTGCGCAGATGGCCGTCAATACAGCGCTTCCCATCATCAGGAAACTGTCCGGGAAATACCCGTTAGTATTAGTTACCAATTTCTATGGCAATATGGAAGCCGTATTGAAAGATTTCCACCTGGCAGCCCTTTTCAATGCCGTAGTAGAATCATCGGTTGCAGGCGTACGGAAGCCCGACCCCGAAATATTCAGGCTCGGCGTGAAAGCATTGGGATTAGCCGCCGGCGAAACGGTAGTTATCGGCGATTCGTATGATAAAGACGTTGTCCCGGCCAGCGCCACCGGTTGCCAGACAATCTGGTTAAAACGCACCGGATGGAGCGAATACAAAGGAAACGAGACGGCAGACAGCATCATTACCGACTTTAGCGAACTGAGAGACGTCTTCCAGTTACAATAAATGCAGAGGAATATGGGAAGAGTAATGCAGACGGTTGGCATCCGGATAAACAAAATGTAAATAAAACAGCCCCGGAGCCTTGTAAAAAACGATAATAACGTTATATTTGTAGCGATAATATCCATTAAAAACAGTCAAAACGTTATGATCAATCAAGAATTAATAAACCCACAAAGCATCGTTGTCGTTGGAGGTTCCAACAACGTACATAAACCCGGCGGTCGCACGGTAAGAAACCTGCTCGAAGGCAAATACAAAGGCGCCCTGTATGTGGTAAACGCCAAAGAAACGGAAGTACAGGGGCTAAAGTCATACCAGAGCGTAAAAGACATCCCCGAAACAGAGTTGGCCATCATCTCTATCCCCAATAAATCCTGTCCCGAAGTGATGGAGGTATTAGCGAACGAGAAAAACGTAAAGGCCTTTATCGTCGTCTCGGCAGGCTTCGGCGAGGAAACAGAAGAAGGAGCCATCCTGGAAGACCAACTCCTGAAAATAGCCAACGACGCAGAAGCATCCCTGATAGGCCCCAATTGCATCGGCGTAATGAACATGAACTATCACGGGGTATTTACCCAGCCGATACCCGAATTTCATCCCGATGGCGTTGATTTTATCTCCAGCTCGGGCGGAACGGCGCTCTTTATCATGGAGTCTGCGCTTACCAAAGGCCTGCGCTTCTCTTCCGTATGGACAGTAGGCAATTCCAAACAAATAGGCGTGGAAGACATCATCGAATACATGGACCAGCGCTTTGACCCCGCCCTCGATTCTAAAATAAAGATGATTTATATGGAGAGCGTTAAAGACCCGGACAAACTCCTCTACCATGCCTCTTCACTTATACGCAAAGGATGCCGTATTGCCGCCATCAAGGCGGGGAGCACAGAGTCGGGGAAGCGTGCCGCATCTTCCCATACGGGCGCTATGGCAAGCTCGGATTCGGCTGTAGAAGCCCTGTTCCGCAAAGCCGGCATCGTACGCTGCTTCAGCCGCGAAGAACTTACCACCGTTACAAGCATCTTCACCCTCAAGGAAGTGAAAGGGAAGAATTGCGCCATTGTAACGCATGCCGGGGGACCGGCTGTTATGCTGGCCGACGCCCTGTCTAAAGGCCGTATTAACGTGCCCGACCTGAGTGGCCCCGTGGCCGACGAACTCAAAACAAAACTATATCCCGGCGCTGCCGTAGGCAACCCGATAGACGTTATCGGAACCGGGACGCCCGAACATCTGGCTACGGCTATCGACTACTGCGAAAACCGTTTCGATAATATAGACCTGATGATGGTTATCTTCGGAAGCCCCGGGCTCGTTAAACTTTACGATGCTTACGAAGTGTTGCATAAGAAAATGGAAGAATGTGCAAAACCGATATTCCCCGTCCTTCCGTCTATTGTAACGGCCAGCCCCGAAGTAAAAAGCTTTATAAAGAAAGGACACGTCAACTTCTCCGACGAAGTAACCCTGGGAACGGCTCTGTCAAGGGTAATCAATACGCCCAGGCCGGCAAGTACCGACATACAGTTATACGGAGTAAACGTACCGGAAATACGAAGGCTGGTAGAAGCCCTGCCGAACGGCTATTTAAGCCCCGAAGACGTGCGAAGAGTCTTGTCCACAGCCAGAATACCTCTGGTGGAAGAACTCGCCTCGCCCACGAAGAAAGAGCTGACGGCGTTCGCCAAAAAGGTAAAATACCCGGTAGTAGCCAAAGTAGTAGGGCCTGTACACAAAAGCGACATCGGAGGAGTTGCCCTCAACATCCGCAGCGAAGAGCATTTGGTATTGGAATACCAGCGGATGATGAAACTCCCGGATGTAACAGCCGTCCTGGTGCAGCCCATGTTACAGGGGCAGGAGCTATTCCTCGGCGCAAAATACGAAGACCGTTTCGGGCACATCGTCTTATGCGGCTTAGGCGGAATATTCGTTGAGGTGCTGCAAGATGTATCTTATGGGCTGGCGCCGTTATCTTACGACGAAACGTTCTCAATGATTCGCTCCCTGCGCGGCTACCCGATAATTAAAGGAACCCGCGGGCAAAAAGGGATTGACGAACAACAATATGCGGATATTATCGTAAGGTTGTCCACACTCCTCCGCTTTTCGCCCGAGATAAAGGAAATAGACATCAACCCTATCGTAGCTACCGAAAGAGGATTATTTGCCGTTGACGCCCGTATCAGAATTGAAAAATAATTGTACATTTGCCATACAATACAATAACCAATAAAAACGAAATGTTATGAGCGAAAAAGAAGATATATTTGAGTACGACGACGATGACGCCGTTAAATTCATTCAAAACTACCTTCCTCTGGAACTGAAAGGTAAATTCACCGATGACGACATCAACTACATAGTGGATTTGATATACGAATACTACGAATCCAAAGGCTATATGGACGAAGGAAATGATGACGACGACGTGGATATAGACGAAGACGAACTGATAAGCTTTGTAGTTAAAAACGCACAAAAAGACGGCGTGGGCAAGTTTGAAGCCGAACATATCATGTTTATTGTGCTGGGAGAATTAGACTATTGCGATTCGCTTAACAGTTGATTGGATATATAATAGAATTCAGATAGTAGAATTTAGATAGTAATCGTTTTAAAAACAAGAATGAAGTTATGCGAAATTTGAAATTGTTGGCTGTCGTAGCGCTTTGTATGGCAGTATTATTCTCCGGTTGCGGAGCAAGCAACACAGTAAAAGGTGCGGGAATCGGCGTGGGAGCAGGCGGCGCTGTAGGAGCCGGCGTAGGAGCATTGGCAGGCAATACGGCTTTGGGCGCCGTGATTGGAGCGGCTGTTGGCGGAGCGGCAGGCGCACTGATTGGCAAAAAGATGGACAAGCAGAAGAAAGAACTCGAAGCCACCGTACCGGATGCTACCGTTGAGTCTGTAAACGATGGCGAAGCATTAAAAGTTACTTTCGACTCCGGTATCTTATTTGCAACCAATTCGAGCTCCGTAAGCGACGCCTCCAAGTCCGCTCTCCGGAACTTCTCCGTAAGCCTGAAACAAAATCCTGACACTTACATCAAAGTGATAGGACATACGGATAATACAGGCAGGGTAGACTACAACCAAACATTGTCTGAAAAACGCGCGCGAAGCGTATACGATTACCTGATGAATCAAGGCATAAGCAACGACCGCATGACATACGAAGGCAAAGGCATCCACGAGCCGGTAGCATCCAACGCCACCGACGAAGGCCGCGCACTAAACCGCCGCGTAGAAATCATGATTATGGCCAACGAAAAAATGATTCAGGAAGCCCATCAGGGATCGCTGAAATAAGTAAGGCTCAATCCGGGAGAGTTATCCGTGACGGCGGCAAGACAACGGGGATGATTCGCTTACATAAGGCATATCTATGATGCAACTATTTATTTAAGCGTACCATTCCCGTTTTCTGTTCTGGAGTTTTTGGAGCGTGTCTATACAAATATTCACATCGTCTACCACCTGAAAGTCGAACATTCCTACACAGATAAAATCTGCTCCGTTTTCAAAGGCCCAGTTAAAGCCGTCTTGAGGAGAAATAGCGCCGGCAGCTAATACCTTAAAGCCCATTACCGGAACTTTGGCACGATTCACAAATTCTGCTGTCCTGTCGGGGAAAAGGCAGAAACAATTGTCATGAAACATATTATGATCCCGGTGCCGTTGGCCGTCTACTTCAAAGGGTTGCCTGTTTTCACGGGGATGGGCAGACCAGTAGTTGTCGTGGTGCATCGTCTTCATATAATAATCGGGGATAATGCCTTGTTCTTCGCAGGCAATCAAAGAGTCAACGGTATGGGCTGCCAATCCGGCAATATAACCCTGGCTTTTAATCCTGTCCATCATACCGGCAATGACGTCGAATTTTTTATCCCGTACAAGCCAGTCGCCCCAGTTTCCCTGTAACTGAATAATGTCCATTCCGTTGTCAATGGCCTGGGTTACGTTATCGTATATATCTTCATTTTTCTCATCGATACCTACTTGCACGATAACCTTCATGCTGCTTCCGGTCAACTGCCTGTATTTGGTCATCATCGACATGGTAGGATAGCCTATATTGATACAGTTAATGCCGGCTTGTTCGCAGAGCATCAATGTTTCGATTATTTTCTTCTCCGTATTATACGCTTTAAAAAGGCTTTCGGCATATAGTAAATCTCTTGCATGCGCCCAGCCGCCAATCAGGTTGCCGCCCATAATGAGCCGGCTGAGTTCAAGATTTCCCAACTTACCTTTTGGCAACTCTCCTTTAAGCCGGCTTAATTCCACCCTGTTTACCTGGATTGTAGCTCCTGTGGAAGCATCTGTTTCGTATATCCGGCTGCTCCACCAGGCCCCGCCGCCAATGGCTCCCAATACAGGAATCGAAACCAGGTTTTTAATCGCTTCGCGCCGGTTGTTGACCGGCTGGTTTGTTGGCCTGACAAACATTTTTTTTTCTTTCAGTTTCTTATAAAGCCGGATTAACCCGTCAATTCCATATCCTTTTTCTTTATAGAAGAGAATAAAGACAAGCATAACGGCCTCTACAAAAATCTTATTAACAATGAAAACACTTCCATCGTGCATCCCCAATAAGGAAATACCAAAGGGCGGATAGGCAAAATAATAAAGAAGCAGCAAAGCGATTCCGCCCAACGAAGCCCACCGGATACAAAGGCCGATAAATAAGGCCAGGCCAATAAATATCAATCCGTAGATATTCAGCAGATCGATCAGTTGCATGCTGACGGGCGAAGACGCCAGCCAATGATAAAAACCGGATGTAAAACCAAAGGTATTACTCAGGAAACTTTCGGCAGACCAATTGTCGGCAAATAATTTAGTTAATCCTTCATACAGGAAATGCCAACCGATAGCCATTCGGATAATAGTGATAATTACTCTCATGATTGTTTTTCTATGGTTATTAGGTACTAATGGAGCTAACTCATAAATAGTTCTTGAGCAAATATAAACCTTTTTTTATAACGATTCGTTTGCTTGCGGAAATGTTTATTATTTTTGAACGATAAAAGTTGAAAAAATGATAACATACCTGATTATAGGAACTACGACGATTGTTTCATTTATTTGTTTCAGGCGCCGCGATCTATTGAATAAACTGTCGTTTAACCCTATTTTGTCAGGTACTCGCGGATGCCTTGCTGAAATGCTTCTTCCCCGATTTTACGAATCAGCTTATTCAGTACAACCGGCGACTTATCGTAGATAATATTGCCATAGGCCAAGCCGGCATTATTCAGATTGTCTACTGATTGCTTGATTGGATTACTTTTAAGGAGTCTGTTTCCCGGTGGTAAACAGCTATCTTACGCCCGTTGCGTTCGACAGGTACTCAACGGCTCCGTTTTTTTATATGTGATAACTTTCCTTTCATAATGAAATCAGCGTATTGGCTTTCATAAGGTTAATTGTAAAGACTGTCTTTCTTTACGCGGATTATTTTTCCGAACTCAAGCAATTTTTTCATATTTATTTTCTTTGAGTTACCTACAATCATATAAACCACAGGACGGCTGTTTATATTATCCTCATAAAAGCGAACGACGTCATTCATAGACATTTTCGATAAATTGTCTATCAGCGCTTCATTCGGGTCGGCTTTGTATCCTTCATTTATTAACGAAGCGATTTTTTCCGGAATCCGTCTGAAAGCAGGATAGTTATTACCGGATTGGTTAATCAATGCCTGCTTCACGGCAGGCAGGCGTTCCGGCTTAACAGGCATTTCATTGATGAGTTGGTTCAAAACGGTAAGAGCGTCTATCGTTTTATCATTTTGTGTAGAAAGCATAGCCGTAAATTCACCCGGCTTTTCCTTATGATTTAAAGGCTGGAGCGAAAAAGCGCCGCTCGTTCGGTAGGCATAGGACCGGAACTCACGTATTTCCTGAAACATTAAAGAAGACATATCTCCACCGAAATAACCGGAGAAAAGTTTGGCGGCGTCACGCGAAGATTCATCTTTTACGGAATCTCCCACTATATATGCATAAATAATGCTTTGTGAAGCATCCGGCATATCACAGAAATACACGAGCGGTTCGGCATATTCCTTTTTCGGACGATAAATGGGCGCTTTGGATTTGGTTGTTACATTGCTGAGATTTAACTGTTCTTTGATATGCTTGCCCACCTCTTCTACAGGAAGCGTGCCGCAGTAATATAAATCGCATTGTACCTTTAGCGTATTTTTGAAAACAGCTAATAAATCTTCTCCTTTCAATTTTTTAATATCGGAAAGGGAGAGTTTATTCAGGAAGCCCGACTTTTTACCGTACCGGGTTTTATCAAGTAAAGCAAGCGCTACGTTATTTGCCGATTTATAAAAGGTTTTTTTCATCACCTTTTCTTCATCCGCCAGTTGTTTAATTTTTTTATTGTCGGCTTTCACATGTTGCATAAAAGAAGAGACAAGCGCCAATGTTTCATTGAAATTGGCGTCGAACCCACTTATCCTGATAAGGAAGCGTTCATTGTTCGCATCAAAAGAAAGCGTACTTCCTAATGTTTGTAATTTCCCGCGAAAATCATCAAAAGACAATTCGTCCGTTCCCAAAAGAGGGAGATAACTTGTTAATTGAGTCAATTCCGGTTTTTCTATTTTACCGGTACCGAAAGACAGGTCTAATGAGAAAATGTCATTGACAGGATTCACCGACGCATAAAGTTTAACAAGCGGCGAAAGGGGAAGTATCTTTACATCCTGCTCAAAGTTGAGGAAACGGGGCGTTATTTCCTTAACCGGCAATTGTTCCAGCCGGCCGGCATAAACTGAAGAGGCTTCCATGTTCCGGGGAATGATTGGCCGGAAGCCGGGCTTGGGCAGGTTATCTTTCGGGTATCTTCCGGTCTTTTTTGTAACATACAGATAGTTGTCTGTAAAATAGTTGTTGGCCACCCTTACGATATCCTCTTTGGTAAGTGCGTTGATATGTTCTATTTCCTCTAAATAACTGTTCCATGGCTTCCCTTGCGAAAATAAGGTTATCATTTCTTCCGAGCGGGAATTGATTTCTTCCAGCCGGGATACATGTTTACGTTTCTGTTCTAATTTCAGGCTATTGAATACATCTTCACTGAAATCTCCCTTCTTAATTCGTTCCAGCTCATTCAAAACCAATTCTTTCGCGCTTGCCAACGATTGAAAAACAAGTTTGGGTACGGCTATAATGCCTAATATGCCGGCATCGTTAAAGCTTTCATTGACTGTCATGGCAGCCATCAGCTTCCGGTTTACCATTAATTTATCAAGATACCCGGCGCCATTTGAGTTATTAAGCAAGCCGATAGCAATATTCAGGGCTACCTGGTCGGGATGATTGGCCGGAACGCCGCGAAAGGCAAAACCGGCAGCGCTGATTAAAGGAATCGGAATACGGACAGAGAACTTTTCTTCTCCGTTGAAAGGCGGTATCTCTACGGTTTTTCTTGCCGGAATTTCTCCTTCAGGTATACGTGAAAAAGCAGCTTCAAGAATAGGGAGCGTTGTTTCAGAGTCGAAATCACCGCTAAGAATCAGCCCCATATTAGAGGCTACATAATATTCGCGGAAGAACTTCATCATCTCCGAAAGCTGCGGGTTCTTTAAATGTTCCGTACTGCCTAATATTGGATAAATATAGGGATGGGGATGGAAAAAGCGTTCCATAAACTTCTCCATGGCGTCGCGTCCCATAGCGTCGCGGTACATATTTTTCTCTTCATAAACGGTTTCCAGTTCGCTCTGGAACATCCGGAATACGGGATTCAGCAGCCTCTCGCTGTTAAGCTCCGCCCACTGGGCGATATATTTAGGAGAAAACGTATTCAGGTAAACCGTATAGTCGTACGATGTACCGGCATTTAAACGCGTCCCGCCATATTTGGATATCAAATGATTAAATTCATTCGGAATCACATAATCGGAAGCCTTTACACTTAATTCGTTAATTTCTTTCTGAATATTCTGGCGCGCTTTGGCGTTTGTAGTGGAGGCCAACTCATCATACTTAACGGCAATGGAGTCGAGCAGTATTTTTTCGGCCGCATAATCGGTTGTACCTATCTTATCCGTTCCCTTAAACATCATGTGTTCAAAGTAATGGGCTATGCCGGTATCGGGCGTATTTTTCGCCCCGGCTTTTACAACGACGGCTCCAACTATTTTAGGCTGACTATGGTCTTCATTCAACCATACAGTAAGCCCATTGCTCAATTTGTGTTCCTTTACCTGGAGTGATTCGGATAAATGTTCTGACTGGATATTTGTAGTAAGTGAAAATAACGCCACGATTAATGAAAATTTCATGAAAAACAATTCAACTTTTAATTTTAATTGACAAAGGTATTTATTTATTTCGGTATGAAAAGAGAAATACATCTTAATTCATAAAATCTTTTACTGACTTCGTTACTGTTTCTACTTTAACACATCCGGTAAGGATGCAGGCAGGGAGTAAATTTGTCGTTTTGGCATTTGCCTGAATCAGGCAGGGAGTAAATTTGTCGTTTTGGCATTTGCCTGAATCAGGCAAGGGGTAAATTTGTTGATTTGGCATTTGCCTGAATCAGGCAGGGAGTAAATTTGTTGATTTGGCATTTGCCTGAATCAGGCAGGGAGTAAATTTGTCGTTTTGGCATTTGCCTGAATCAGGCAAGGGGTAAATTTGTCGTTTTGGCATTTGCCTGAATCAGG
>JAIRKZ010000112.1 GCA_031259845.1 Tannerellaceae bacterium
AGGCGGGGGCTGTTACCTTATCCCTGATGCGCAGAGGGGAGGAAAATTTATGTATGTCGATGGGGTAAAATCGCTTGAGGGATAGTATCTTTACCTTCTATTAAATATTGTTGTATTATGAAGAGATATGATTACTTGATTATTTACGGCGCTTTATTGCTGCTGGGCGGGTTTATGAACCCTGTACGCTCCCAATCCGTCACTATTCCGGAAGCAGGGCAAAAGGCGCTTCTTACTGATGGCTGGTTTGCCCGGCGGGCGAATGAAATTAATGCTGATGGCAATCAGCTTACCTCTGCCGCTTTCAATCCGGATGGCTGGATGAAAGCGCGCGTGCCGGGAACGGTATTGGCTACGATGCTGGAAAACAACCTGTTTCCGGCGCCGGAGTTCAGTATGAATAACAACCTGATACCGGACATTTATGATACGGGAAAAGACTTCTATACCTTTTGGTTCATACATCCGTTTGAAGCGAAAGGCTTACAGGGAGGAAAGCAGGTATGGCTGAATTTCCGCGGTATCAACTACCAGGCGGATATCTTTTTAAATGGCAAGCGGATAAACCCGGATACCCACGAAGGGATGTTTCTGCGGAAAAGCTTTAATATAACCCCTTACCTGAAAGGAGAAGGAACCAATCTGCTGGCCGTTATCGTATCCCCCCCCCACTATCCCGGCAATCCGAATGGCGGACAGGGAGGCGACGGACGGATAGCCCGGAATGTTACGATGCAATTCACACCCGGATGGGACTGGATACAACCCGTGCGCGACCGTAATACCGGTATCTGGGACGAGGTATCCATCACAGCCACCGGCAGCGTTAAAATACAGCATCCGCATGTGGTAACCAGCGTGCCGGGCGCCCGCGAACCCGCAGCAAATCAGAAAGAAGCTATTGTAAAAACAACCATAGAGGTAGAAAACACCTCCGCCATCGCCCAGTCCGGAACAATTGTGTGC
The DNA here is from genome assembly GCA_031259845.1 of Tannerellaceae bacterium. Classification (GTDB taxonomy): domain Bacteria; phylum Bacteroidota; class Bacteroidia; order Bacteroidales; family Tannerellaceae; genus DFXE01. Next base: position 967 of record JAIRKZ010000112.1, read on the forward strand.
GAAACAAACGGGGCCAAACTGACGCAAAGCCTCACACTCGCCCCGGGAGAAAAAAGAGAGATTGCCTTTAAAGACCTGCCGGTGAAAAACCCTCGCCTGTGGTGGCCTAACGGGATAGGGAAACAGGAACTCTACGATATGCAGCTCTATTTTGAAGCAGAAGGAAAGGTAACCGACCGCCAAACCCTTCGCTACGGTATCCGCGAAATACGTTCGGAGAAAGACCCGGCTACGGGAGGGCGCAAGTTCCATGTAAACGGCCAGCCCGTCTATATCACCGGAGGAAATTATATCGCCTCAGACTGGCTGCTTCGCCTTTCGCCCGAAAGGTATCGCGCCGAAGTACGCTACCATGCCGAAATGAACGTACGCATGATTCGCGTTTGGGGAGGCGCCTTGCTGGAACGCCCGGACTTTTATGATGCATGCGACGAATATGGCATCCTGGTATTTCAAGACCTTTGGGGAAGCGGCGACTGTAACGGCGCATGGACAGACCCGCTTAAAGCGGATTCGCGCGAACGCCGCTGGGAATATCCCGACAATCACAGCCTGTTCCTCACATCGGTGGAAGACCAGGTGAAGATGATTCGCAATCACCCCAGCCTTTGCCTGTGGTGCGGAGCTAACGAATGGCCTTTGGCAAAAGATATTGACGAGCAATTGAAAAACGACATATTCCCGCGTTTAGACCCGGCGCGCCTGTTTGTAAGTTACTCTACGGATACGGTATTTACACGCAATACGATTGGCGGAGTAGGGGATGGCCCTTATGGCATACAGGAACCGGAATGGTTCTTCACCTTCCGTTCCACGCCGTTTAATCCCGAAGCCGGCTCGGTTGGTTCGCCCGAAGTGGAAAGCATGCGCGAAATGATGACCGGCGAAGAGCTGTCCGGATTTCCAGTACCGGGGCAACGGATGCCCCATCCCGCCTGGCGCTACCATAAAGACCTGGGATACCGCGACCATCTGGAACGTTACGGAGAGGTGACGGATATTGAAACCTACTGTAAATACGCACAAGTTGTGAACTACGACCAGTACCGCAGCTTTATGGAAGGATGGGCTTCCCGTATGTGGGAGTGGTATACGGGCATACTTATCTGGAAAACACAGAATCCCTGGACGTCGTTACGCGGACAGATGTACGACTGGTTTCTGGATGTAAATGCGTCGTTATACGGAACACGGAAAGGGTGCGAACCTCTGCATCCCCAGTATAATATCGTAAGCAAACAGGTTGAATTGATAAATACCGCCCTGGGCAGCCATGACGTGCAGGTGAAAGCCCGGCTATATACCCTGCATGGCGAAGCAGTGTGGGAAAAAGAAGAAGGAAGCCACGCGGCGCCTAACAGTGTAAACCGTTTATTCGCCATCCCGGAACCGGAAGGGATAGAGGGCGTTTATTTCCTTAAACTTACCTTATTGGAAAAAGGAAAACAGCTGACAGATAACATCTATTGGCTCACTACCCGGCCGAAAGACTATACAACACTTGTGGGCTTGCCTCGTTCAACGCCTTCCGTGGAGGCGTCTGTTAAACAGGAAAAAGGCGTATACAGCGGAACGGTCCGGCTGCAGGCGGAACGTATTTCGTTCTTTAACCGGATAAAAGTATTGGATAAGCAGACGGGCAAACGTATCTTACCCGTGCATTATACCGACAATTACATTACGCTGATGCCGGGCGACAAACGCGAAGTGGCCATAGAATTTACCTCTTCGCTGCCGAAAGAACAAATTTCCATTGTAGTGGATAGCTGGACGGCAGAGCGACTGGTTTGCCCGGTTGATTAAAAACGCAGTTCGCCTTTCCCCTGGCGGGTAATCTCAAAATCGTCGGTGGTACAATCTACAATGGTGGAAGGCTCTATGCCTCCGTAGCCACCGTCGATTACAATAGCTGCCCGGTCTTCGTATTTTTCATAAATCAGTTCCGGGTCTGTTGTATATTCAATCACCTCATCATCATCACGTATGGAAGAGGTCATAATGGGGTTGCCCAGTTCATATACCAGTTGGCGTATGATGTTATTGCCGGGCACGCGTATACCCACTTCTTTCTTGTTCTTATATATTTTGGGCAGTTCGTTGCTTGTGGGCAGGATGAAGGTAAAAGGGCCCGGCAGGTTTTTACGCATTAACTTAAATGCGGCATTGCTTACTTTGGCATATTCGCTGATGTTGGACAAGTCGTAACAGATAATAGACAGGTTACTCTTTTGCGGGTTGATCCCTTTCAGCTGGCAAATCTTTTCTACCGCGCGTACATTCATGGCGTCGCACCCTATGGCATACACCGTATCGGTGGGGTAAATAACCAGCCCGCCTTCGCGCAGAACGTCTGCCACCTTACAGATTACCTTTGGGTTAGGATTCTCGTCATAAATTTTTATCAACATAAAAAATCAGCCGTAAATAATCTTTCCATTTTCATCGCAATAAGGCTCCAGCCCCTTACTGTATTGGTTCATCGCCCGGAGGCTCATCCCCATATTCGAAAAGCCTCCGTCGTGATACAGATTCTGCATCGTCACTTTGCGCGTCAGGTCGGAAAACAGCGTTATACAGTAATCGGCGCATTCGTCGGCTGTGGCATTACCCAGCGGGCTCATCTTATTGGAAAAATCCATCAGGTCTTCCATCCCTTTTACGCCACTGCCGGCAGTCGTTTGTGTGGGCGATTGAGAGATCGTATTGATACGGACGCCTTTTTCGCGGCCATAAATATATCCGAAACTCCGGGCAATAGACTCCAGCAGGCTCTTTGCGTCGGCCATATCATTATATCCGAAGAACGTACGCTGGGCGGCTACATAACTAAGCGCTACGATAGAGCCGAACTCGGCAATGGCGTCTTGTTTTTTAGCCACCTGAAGCATCTTATGGAAAGAAATAGCCGATACGTCCAGCGTCTTCTCCAGCAATCCGTAATCCAGGTCGTCGTAAGGGCGCTTCTTCCTTACATTCGGACTCATCCCGATGGAGTGTAACACAAAGTCTATCTTGCCGCCCAATATCTCCACCGATTTACTGAATACCGTTTCAAGGTCTTCCACACAGGTTGCATCCGCAGGAAGCGCTTCGGCATTTAATTTCCTGGATAAAGCCTCTATTTCACCCATGCGAACAGCCACCGGCGTATTGCTCAATGTAATCACAGCGCCCTCTTCCACGGCCCTTTCCGCTACCTTCCAGGCAATAGACATTTCATTCAACGCACCAAAAACAATCCCTCTTTTTCCTTCTAATAAATGATAACTCATAACTGAATAATTAATAATATCCGGCACAAAAGTACGTATTATGTGCAATATTCCGGTAATATTTTGTCATAATTAATAACAAAAGGAAAAAGCCCCTTTAGGCCGGCCGGCTACGGAGCGTATCTCCCTTTGCTTAGGCGTCGCTATAAAACGTCTTTTAACCGCTATGTGGCAATAATGCAAACAAGCTGTAATTCTTTGTTTTTGCATAGGATTATTTCGTATAGTTGCTTCATTCATTTCTGCCGCTCACGCCTGTGAGCGGCAGAAAACAAGGTAAACAAAAAGACAAACGTTCATAATCATGAACATATACCTTGGAAGGCTTTTGCTCAATAGCCTTTGCCGTTCCTGTAAAGATACCTGAGCGCGCTTCCTGCGCTGATACGGGAGAAACGATATATGTTTTATCCGGTTTTGTGGTTTCTATATTCCTGTTGATTAATTTCAGCATATCATAAATAAAATTTGTCCTGCGCACGGTCTTTACAGGGGGGAAGGGCAACTGTAAGAACCGAATAAAGACAGAAATAGTCAATTTATGACTCAATTATGCTGTTACGAATAAATAAATTGCTATCTTTGATACGAAATTTTAAAGAATTTGCCTATGGAATAAATCGAATGACGAGAGATAACTCTCAATTTCTAAGATATAGAAATAGCGATTTGCTGCTATTCTTGACCATCATTTACCATATTTACCTCGTTTTTACGAGTTACCAAATCAAGAATAAGTTAGCGAAACGCCGTGTATACGGCGTGGAATAACTTGTTGGATTTGGAGGCGTGGTAACCTGATGGTCAGACAAGTTGTTTCCACGCTATTTTTATGACTATAAACCAATTATTTATTAAACTTTTTATTTAATGTTTATGAAAAATTACATGAAATTCATTTATGTATCCCTCTTCCTGTTTTTAGCAGGTGTGGGACAAATTTGCGCACAGCAAGGTAGTTTAAAAGGAACAGTCGCCGACATGAGGAATGAACCGGTTATTGGCGCCAACGTTCTGATTAAGGGAACAACTACGGGTACTGTTACAGACGCGGATGGAAACTTTACTATTGAAGTAAAAAAAGGCGATGTTTTATATGTAACTTACATCGGGTTTACAACGAAGGAAGTTCCCGTTACTAATTTCTCTTTCATGACAATAACCCTTGAAGAAGACAGGTTGTCGCTTGAAGAAGTTGTTGTTGTAGGTTATGGGACTCAGAAAAAGGTTAACCTTACGGGTTCAATTACAAATATTAATACGGAGTATCTGAGTAACATCTCTACGACGAATCTTTCAAACACGCTTGCGGGAAGGGCTCCGGGCGTTAATATTGTTGGAAATTCCGGTATTGTAGGCGGTTCCTCTGAAATCAGAGTGCGCGGTGGTTATGATGAGCCGTTATACGTAATAGACGGTATTGTGAGAGACAAGGCGGCATTTGATGCTCTTGAAGCAAATGAAGTAGACCAGATTTCGTTCCTCAAGGATGCTGCAACGTCATCCGTTTACGGAAGCCAGGCGGGCAATGGCGTTGTGCTGGTTAGCACAAAGACCGGTGTGATAAACAGCAAACCGGTCTTTAGCTATCAAGGGAGTTACACATTTATGGCCCCCACGAAAAAACTGCTTACCGACGCAATTACAGCGACAGATGAACTTATCTATCAGAACGATGTAATTATAAACCGGAACCGGAATAATGGAACAACCCTTACTATTCCCAATGGCGAAGATGAGTTTGCTTATTTCAAGGACAAAACCTATAATGTTAATGACTGGATTTGGCAAACGCCTTGGAATACAAAACATTCGTTAAGCATAAACGGAGGAACAGAAAAAGTTCAGTATTTTACAATCCTGAGTTATATCGGCGAAGAAGGGTCTTACGTTTCGCTTGACAATAAAAAATTCAATGTACGTTCTAATCTGACGGCAAAAATTACAGACTTTATTAAAGCGGGCCTTAACCTTTCAGCCAATCAAAGCAACAACAACAGGTTCCTTTGGCCGTTTGCTAATTTATCCACCGTCGAATCACAAACGGTAGCCGACCTTTACCGGTGTTCGTTCAACTGGCCGAGAACCTATCCGTTTTATTTGGAAGCCGACGGAACGCCTGCCAACCATGTGACGGAGTATCCGCTGGAAGTTCCTGTGGGCAGTTGGAACATGTGGAACGTAATTGACCAGATTATTGGAGAAAGGTATAACAAAACAAGAGACCGTAAATTCAATGGAATACTTACGTTGGATATAAACCTGGGCAAACTTGTTAAGGGTTTATCCACCAAATTTGTAGGAAGTTATCTGGCAACGGACAATATGAACAAGAAGTATCTTACGTTCCAAAACAATTACACATTTATTTCCAAAGATCCTTCCGGGAACAGATTTATTCCCGGGCCGCCGGACCCGACAAAAATGTCGGTATTTTCGTTTAACAATACACAGGAATTTCTTGATTATACAACACAAACATACTGGGAAAACCAGCTAAACTGGTTTCTCAATTATGCCAACGCATTTGGGAAACATGACATTAACGCTTCGATTATTTTTGAACAGTGGCAAAGAGGTGGCGAACAGATAAACGCACGAGGTGAAAACCCGATCACCCATTACGACCAAATGTTTGTTTATTCAAACGACAGGGATTACAGATGGGGTGACGCCATTGAGCGCAATGGCGGAAGACTGTCGTGGATTGGCAGGGCTTCTTATAATTACGCCCAGAAATACATTGGCGAAGTTTCGTTCAGGTATGACGGAAATTACTTATTCCCCGAAGATAAAAGATGGGGGTTCTTTCCTTCAATATCCGCAGGATGGAGAATAAGCGAAGAACCATTTATGAAGTCGGTTGACTGGTTAAACAACCTGAAGGTTCGCGCTTCTTACGGAACAACCGGTAATGAGATTTATATCAACAACGCAAGAATGCGCGAGATTTACGGAACAATCCGTAATGATTTCAAGATTAACGAAAAAATCTCTCCCTTTACCTATCTTCCGAATTACATAACAGGAGAGTCCTATATATTCGGCACAGGGAAATATATCGGCTTGACTCAGGGTGCAACTCCTAACCCTGGCGTGACATGGGCAACGTCAACTACCTATAACGGCGGCGTTGACGCTACCGTTTTGGACAACAGGCTTTCGGGATCGATTGACGGGTTTGTCCGGGTGGAATCGAATATCCTTACCACACGTATTGTAACGCTGCCCGACAATTACGGACAGAGCCTCGCCCCTGAAAACTATGCCCAACGTTCCTGGAGAGGCGTAGAATTTGAGGGATCGTGGAAAGACAAGGCCTCCAAAGATGTTGCTTATTCGGTTTATGGAAATATTGGGTATACTGTTGACAGATGGGATAAAATTGATCAAGAAGCAACGTACCTGCCCGGCGGGCCGCTTGAAGATATGAGTTTGGTGGGCGGGCCGCTAAATGTAATCACCGGATTTAAGACGATAGGAATGATTCGCACGCCGGAAAAACTGGATGAACTGCTTGCAAGCGGTGTTACCTATTGGGGTAGAAAACCATACCTCGGAGGACTTTATTTTGAAGATATTCGTGGAGACGGTTATTCAAAGGGGCCTGATGGAAAAGTCGATGGGAATGACATACAAGTACTTTCAAAGAATGCTTATCCAAAGATTAATTTCGGTTTTGGAGGTAGTGTAACGTGGAAGAACTTCGTTGTTGATTTGCATTTTAATGGTGTTGGGAAATATGACCGAATGGTTGGCACATCCGGCGGTGGAGATGGTACGCACTCCGGAGGATTCCCGCAATATGGAGGAACGGTGAGACCGTATTTCCCTATTTGGGCAACCGGAAACAGTTGGACAATCGACAATCCGGACGCTCCCTATCCGGCAGTTGTCGGAAGTTCCTGGTATGAATCGGGGACAGGAAACCAATCATTCTGGATTAGAAACGGCGCGTATGTCAGGCTGAAGAATCTTAATGTGGGATACAACATACCCAAAGCGATTACCCGCCTGCTGGGACTTTCTTCCGCCCAGGTGTTCTTTAACGGAACGAATTTGTTTGCTATTTCTCCGTTAACGGAATTTCATGATCCCGAACAAGATACCTATGACAGTTATCCTTTGATGAGGTCGTTTACCTTTGGATTAGACATTAAATTTTAAAAGGAGATAGAGAAATGAAAACATTAAAATACAGTTTAATTGCGGTTTTCGCATTGTTCATATCCGGGTGTAATACACTCGACGTAGAAAATATTTACAATTACGATACGGAATTGGTTTGGAATGATGAAAATCTGGTTAATTCCTATCTGGCCGATTTGTATTATCAAATTTATGGAGAGCAGAGCAATACGAGCGACACAAACAGCGAACAGATGACAGGTATTTACTGGTATGCCGACAGGGTGAGCATCACTAACAGCGAGGGGAAATTGTGGAATTACACAAATATCCGTAAAATAAATGAAGGGCTTCGGGAAATAGAAAGCTGCACGCTTGATCAGGATTTCAAAGACAATATCAAAGGACAACTGTTATTTTTACGCGGGTATCTGTATTCAAAAATGGTACTTCTCCATGGCGGAGTACCATATATAACCGTTCCTCAAGACAGAGAAAAAGACGACCTTTATGTGTCCAGGAATACGACTGCCGAATGTTTCGACTTTATAATTAAAGATATTGATGAAGCTATAACGTTTCTTCCCGAATATATCCCAAGTTTGTCAAATGATTTCGGTAAGGTTCATGGGGCATACGCCCTGGCATACAAAGCAAGCGTGTTGCTGTGGAAAGCCTCTCCTATCTTTCATCCGGGCAATCCTTACGACAATTCGGATTGGCAGGCGGCATACGATGCCTCTAAAGAGGCGTATAATAAACTTGCCGGTTATGGATATAAACTTGAACCAGAATTTAGAAACATATTCCTGAACGAGGGAGGGCCCGAAACGGTCTTTTCCGTCATTGCCATCTATCCGAACAGAACGTTTAATTATCTTGCCTGGGGTGCAAGACCCGGTAGCGAGGCTCGTGCACAGGCATCCTGTGGAATTACATGGGAATATGCTAAAGACTTTCTGCTAAAAGACGGAAAAAGATGGAACGATCCGTCATCCGGCTATTATACCAGTTCGGACGAAACCGAGTTTGCCCAGCATTTTTGGGAGAACAGAGATGACAGGTTCTATGCCTCATTGCTGTGGAACGGCGCACTGTATGAAGTAGGCGGCAAGTCGGGGAATCGCCAATATACAGCGCTTGGACTGTGCAACACACTGGACGATTTTGGAACCAATCCCAATGCAAGCATCAATTCCACAAACCTCGACAGATATTCGGGAATTTATCAAAGGAAGTTCGACGATCTGAAATTGTCTCAAGCCACCAGCCTTCAATATGATATTGATTGGATTGTGTTCAGGTTTGCCGAAGTTATCCTTAATTATGCCGAAGCCGCCAATGAGACAGGTAATACATCCGAAGCCATTGGATTATTGAAACAGATTCGCCAACGTGCAGGCATTGAAGCAGGCGCTGATGGTACCTATGGAATTGGAACCCCAGGCAGGGAACAATTGCGTGAACTGATACTTGCCGAACGAAACATTGAATTTGGTTTTGAGGGAAAAAGGTATAATGATCTTAGAAGGCTCCGTGAAATAGGAAGATTACATAATTCCATTAAACACGGGCTTGAGGCAATTGCCATTAATCCCGATGGAACGGAAATGGATATGGGCGAAGCATTAACCAAATGCAATGCCGAAGAGCTTACCGAATCAGACTTTAAGTATGTTATTCACCAAATTCCCTTTAGCGGGGTTAAGGTCAATGAAATCCCCGATGTGAATAAATATACCATTTATCCTATTCAACAAAGCGTACTTGAAAAAAATCCAAAGATTGAACAAAACAGTAATTGGGGTGGAAAATTCAACCCCACGTTAGAGTAATAATGCGAAGAGGGGGCGCTGAAATCAAACCGCCCCCCTCTACCTTTGCAGGAAAACCCAGTTATCCCTTCCCGACAGCTCTTCGTTATAGCCGAAGCCTTCCCAGGAAAAGTTTTTTAGTTCTTCAGGGTTATTAATCCGGTTTTTTATGATGTAGCGCACCATCTGTCCGCGAGCCATTTTGGCGTATATGACGATTGTTTGGGCTTTGTTGCCTTTCCATACTTTAAAGCCGGGCGTGATGATGCGTGTTTCTTCTGCCGCTTTCTGCCACCGGAAGGCAGGCTGTATGTCCATGGCAGCAAGGTTTACGAGGGTATTGCCGGCTTGTTTAACATCGTGGATGAGGGTATCCGTCTGCCTGTCGCGCCAGTAAGCATACAGGTTTCCATCGCCTAATTCCGGGATTTTCATATCGCCTTCCATGCGATACGGCTTTATCATGTCTAAAGGGCGGAGAAGGCCGTAACAAAAAGAGGCAATCCGCAAGCTATCCTGTGCGAATAAGAAATCTCCGGGCGAGAAATCGGTAGGATTTATATTTTTAAAAACCACGCCGGTATAGGCCAACAGGGCTTGCAGCGAAGGAGTATCACCCGAATGGAAATGCTGGAAACGCAAATAGTTTCCGGCTGCCAGGCCGGGATTTATTTTCAATACACGGCTTAATTCTTCTGCCGGAAATTGTATCATATACAACGCTATCTCCTTCGCTTCTTTTATAAAACGGGGCGTTGTTGCCGGGGGCGCCTTCACGTTGGAAGCGCCCGTCATTGTCTTAGCCGATGAGATGATTGTTATCATATCCTGTTATTTTTACTATCTGCAAAAGTATATCGAAAAAGTGAAGACAGTGCCGGACAACAGAAATATGCTTAATTTTGTATTGCATTTTCGAGTGCTTATGCGGAAAATTATCCATATCGACATGGACGCTTTCTACGCAAGTGTGGAACAGCGCGACAGCCCCGAACTCCGGGGCAAAGCCATTGCCGTGGGCTATGGCGAAGCGCGTGGCGTGGTTTCCACTGCCAGCTACGAGGCGAGGAAATACGGCGTCCGTTCCGCCATGCCTTCGCTGACCGCCAAACACAAATGTCCCGGACTGATTTTTGTTCCTCCCCGCTTTGAGGTGTATCACGGAGTTTCAACGCAAATTCGCGAGATATTTCTGGAATATACCAATTTGGTCGAACCCCTGAGCTTGGACGAGGCGTTTCTGGACGTTACCGTCAATCACAAAAACAACCCTTCGGCGACACTGATTGCGAAGGAAATCCGTAAGCGGATTTTTGAAACAACCGGATTGACGGCTTCTGCCGGCGTATCGGTCAATAAATTCCTTGCAAAAATCGCTTCGGAACAAAACAAGCCCGACGGACTGTTTGTTATCCCGCCGGAAGATGCTGAAAAGTTTGTCGAAAGCCTGAAAATCGAGCAGTTTTTCGGCGTAGGCAAGGTAACGGCTCAAAAAATGCACGGCAACGGCATCTTTACCGGATATGATCTGAAACAGCGCACAGAAACGGAATTAGTGCGTCTTTTCGGAAAGATGGGACACGAGCTTTACCTAAACGCCCGCGGCATCGACAACCGCGAAGTGGAATCCAACCGCATCACAAAGTCCATCAGCAACGAAACCACCTTTTTAAAAGACAGGGACAACCGGATTTTGCTGACCGTAGAACTCTATCATCTGGCAACGGAAGTTTTCGGGCGGATGCAGGAAGAAAACTTTTTCGGCAAAACTATTACGATTAAAATCAAGTACGCCGATTTCAAAATCATTACGCGCAGCAAAACCTTACCGTACAAAATCACGGATTTTTACCAAATGTGGCCTGTGGCGCGGGAAATGATGAAACACATAGATTTGTCCGGGCAACCGGTCAGGCTGATTGGTTTTGGCGTTGGTAACGCTTCGGGCGAGCCGGAAAAAAAACAGTTGCAGATGAAACTTGATTTGTTCTGAATGGATATTTTGGATTAAATACATCCGTTAAGACAAAATGGCATTTATTTCATTTGGCATTTGTTTTGTAGCTGTATGTGAAGATAATTCGGACGAAAAGAAAAAATAAAATTACTAAATATATGAATTTGAATAATTTTACAATTAAATCACAGGAGGCGGTACAACAGGCGGTTCAGTTGGTTTCTCAAAAAAACCAGCAGGTAATCGAAACGGCCCACTTGCTGAAAGCCGTCATTATGACAGGAGAAAGTATTGCCCATTTCCTCTTTCAAAAGCTTGGAATAAATATCCAAAACATAAATAAGGTATTGGATATACAGATTGATTCATATCCCAAAGTTTCAGGAGGCGAGCCTTATCTTTCTAAAGAAGCAAATGCCGTATTGCAGAAAGCGCTTGATTATTCCGGTAAAATGGGCGGCCAGTATGTTTCGCTCGAACACATCGTCTGGGCGTTATTAACGGAAAAGAGCGCAGCCTCGCAACTATTGAAAGACGCCGGCATGAACGAAAAAGAATTACTGCTGGCTATTGACGAATTGCGCAAAGGGAATAAGGTAACCAGCCAGTCGGCGGAAGAAACCTATGATGCGTTGGGTAAATATGCCGTCAACCTGAATGAGCGTGCACGAAACGGAAAGCTCGACCCGGTAATCGGACGTGATGACGAAATACGCCGCGTGCTTCAGATATTAAGCCGCCGGACGAAGAATAATCCTATCCTGATAGGCGAACCGGGGGTGGGCAAAACGGCTATTGCCGAGGGGTTGGCACACCGTATCGTTCGCGCCGACGTGCCTGAGAATCTGAAATCGAAACAAATATTCTCTCTGGATATGGGCGCTTTGATTGCCGGGGCTAAATATAAAGGCGAGTTTGAAGAGCGATTGAAAGCGGTAGTTAATGAGGTCATCAAATCGGATGGCGAAATCATTCTGTTTATTGATGAAATCCATACCTTGGTAGGAGCCGGAAAAAGCGAAGGCGCCATGGATGCCGCCAATATCCTGAAACCGGCTTTGGCGCGAGGCGAATTACGCTCAATAGGCGCCACCACCTTAGACGAATATCAAAAATATTTTGAAAAAGATAAAGCGCTCGAACGCCGCTTCCAGGTGGTTACGGTAGACGAACCGGATGAATTAGACTCTATCTCTATTCTTCGCGGATTGAAAGAAAAATATGAGAATCATCACAAAGTGCGTATCAAAGACGATGCGATTATTTCCGCCGTTAAATTATCGTCGCGGTATATCACCGATCGGTTTTTGCCGGATAAGGCAATCGACCTGATGGACGAAGCGGCTGCCCGCCTGCGTATACAGGTAGACTCTGTGCCCGAATCGTTGGATGAAATAAGCCGCCGCATCAAACAGCTTGAAATAGAACGCGAGGCGATCAAGCGCGAAGGCGACAAACCCAAATTAGATGAACTGAACAGGGAAATAGCCGATTTGAAAGAAGAAGAAAAGAAACAAAAGGCGCAGTGGGAAAGCGAACGGGCGCTCGTAAACCGTATCCAGCAAAACAGGATTGATATCGAGAACCTGAAATTTGAAGCCGACAAAGCCGAACGGGAAGGCGATTACGGCAAAGTGGCCGAAATCCGTTACGGAAAAATCAAAGCCAAAGAAGGGGAAAACGAATCAATACAGGCGCAACTGCATCAGATGCAGGGAGCCTCGGCCATGATTAAGGAAGAGGTAGACAGCGAAGACATTGCCGATATTGTATCCCGCTGGACAGGCATCCCGGTGAATAAAATGATGCAGAGCGAACGGGAGAAACTGCTATGCCTGGAAGACGAACTGCATCGGCGGGTGGTAGGACAGGAGGAAGCGATTGCCGCCGTAGCCGATGCCGTGCGCCGTAGCCGCGCCGGCATGCAAGACCCCAAACGCCCGATAGGCTCTTTTATCTTCTTGGGCACTACGGGAGTAGGTAAAACAGAGCTTGCCAAAGCCCTGGCCGAATATTTGTTTGACGACGAAAATATGATGACGCGTATCGATATGAGCGAGTATCAGGAAAAGTTCAGCGCTTCCCGTCTGATAGGAGCTCCTCCGGGATATGTAGGCTATGATGAAGGAGGACAATTAACGGAAGCGATCCGGCGAAAACCGTATTCGGTCGTTTTGTTCGATGAGATAGAAAAGGCGCACCCCGACGTATTCAATATCTTATTGCAGGTATTAGACGACGGTCGCCTGACGGATAATAAAGGACGTGTAGTAAACTTCAAGAATACCATCATCATCATGACGAGTAATATGGGTTCGTCGCTAATCCGCGAGAACTTCGAGAAGATGACGCCTCAGAATCAGGAGGCAGTCGCCGAACAGACAAAGAACGAGGTAATGGAACTATTGAAGAAGACCATCCGCCCCGAATTTCTCAACCGTATTGACGAGATCATCATGTTTACGCCGCTGAACGAACAGGAAATCCGGAAGATCGTAGTATTACAGTTGGAAGGCATCCGGAAGATGCTGGAACAAAACGGCATTACGCTCCACTTCACAAACGACGCTCTTCAATTCATCTCCGAAGAAGGTTACGACCCGCAATTCGGCGCCCGCCCGGTAAAACGCGTAATACAGAAATACGTCTTAAACGAGCTTTCCAAACAACTACTGGGAGGCACAATTGATAAAAACAAACCCATTACGATTGACGCGGTAGACAAGCATGTGTTCTTTAAGAACTAATAAATTAGCAATTATATAATTACGTTAAATAAAAGGAGTTGTCCTTGCAGGATAACTCCTTTTATTTATTAATTTTGTTCATGCTTTGATTTTTACAGAAAACAGTTTAGTTAGTCAGTAATAAAAGTTTGAATAAGATGAGACGAGCGAATTTCAGCATCAGGTTTTTGGCTTTTTTGATGGCTTTTTTGATGCTTCTTACCGGTTGCTACAGTAGCACGAGTATCGTATCCAATCCGGATGGCGCAAACTTGTATTTGAATGGGAAATATGTGGGACAAACGCCTTATCGTTATGGCGATACTAAAATTATAGCGAGTAACACGGACGTGAGGCTTGAGAAAGAGGGGTATAATACGTTGTATACTTCTTTTTCAAGGAATGAACGTGTTAACGTAGGCGCTATTGTGGGAGGCCTTTTTCTCTTCGGGATTCCCTTTTTCTGGGCGCTGGGTTATAAGTCGTATCACCAATATGAACTGAGCCTTTTGCAAAAAGCGCCTGTTACTACCACACAGGCAAAAAAGGATGCGTCTCCTGCTAAAGGGAACGCGTCTGATGAGTTAATGAAGGAGCTTACCGGTTCGGCAACGGAAAAACTTCGCAGCCTGAAGGATATGTTCAAAAAGGGATTGATAAGTAAAGAGGTATACGACGCCCAAAGGGCGAAAATCCTGGAAAATCCATAAGCTGTTACAGGAAAGGCGCTGCGGCGTCGCAGACAAGCCTGTCGATGTACGTATGGCTGTGGAGCGTCGTTTCGTAATCCGGATTGGCATAGTAAAGGGCGTTGTCTATGCAATAGATTTTATATCCGGAAGCCGGGTTACTCCATTCTACGCGATTTCTTTTGCACGTACGGGAATTACAGTTTTCGCGGATATGGTTGAAATCGAAATTTTCCGGGCAGGTTCTGAAAATACTCAGAGGCACAAAAGGAACGTGCAGCGAGTAACGGTATTTCTCACAACCGTCCGTTTGAACCGTTTGCAGCGTATTGCTTAATTCAAACCGTTCGATGTTGTACCTGTCGAGGAAAGCCAGGGATTGTTTTTTCAGCAACGTACAGGAAGCGAGATGCTCTGCCATCTCAACGGGCGGTATCTTTTCAAACCGCTTCAGCCTGAAATCGGTTTGTTGCCCCGTCAGAAACCGGCTTACCACAGGAATCCCGATTTTATCCGACGAAATCAGGCGAAGTAGTCCCCAATCGGAAACTACAATTTCAAAATCCCGGACAACTGTTTTTAGTTCTTCCAGGAAACGCATCACTTTCTCTATTCCTTTATCTGTCAGGAAAGGAGTTACAAAGGTCAGTTCCAGGTTTCGCTTTCCGGAGAGTTCCAATAATTGCTCAATTTCATTAAATTCCGGTAGAAGTTTTTCACAGGTTTCATGTCCGAAATAGATTCGTTTGCACGAAGGTATTTCTATTTTATCCGGTTCCCTGAAATCAATCTTATAGCATATTTCCATATCGGGGGGGCGGTTTTACCGGTAATAGCAGTTTTTTATCCGGCAACTGTGGCCGAATATAGATTTGTAATTGTGCTGGATATCCGCATACGAAGGGGAATAATAATCAAGCGTTTGTTTTATAAATCCGACGGCTTTAATAATAAGTTCGGGAGGATAAGCCCTTCCGGCAATCTTGAAATGAGTTATCCCCGTTTCCCTCAAAGCATATAGTTTGCAGGCTGCACAAAAAGGAGTAAGCAGGTCGTTATTGCTCAAATGATTCATTTTCATGTTCCCGCACAAAAACGTCATTTGACATCCGTGCTCTTCGGCAACCGAATGATAAAACCGGCAGAACGAATCGATAAATTCACATTTTTGAAACATTACAATTATCTCGTAATCCACCTCTCTGTTTGTGTATGCCATAAATTCACGGATTTCTCCCATCGACAGTTCCCTGGGCAATACAACTCTTGAAATATCAAATTGCCTGAAGAAACCGACGCTGTGTTTATTGAATATCCCCGTCATAACGGACAACTGCCTTTTGAGCCGGCTCCCCTTCCCGTCTAACCAAAGCAAGACTTCCATATCGGCGGTTATAACGGAATGGCCGCCCCGGGCTTCCCATTCGTTGAGAATTTCGTAAATATACGGCATTTGATTCTCTGAATAACATACGTTAAGCGCCAGGGTGGACTCACATCCGTAATCGTTGGCAATCCGGGCAATTCCCGACAGGTCATTGTAAGTTGAAATATGCGCCTTTTCATTCTGGCGGCGGGAGATGAAATCTGCGTTCCCGTATTTTTTTATCCAGTTTTCCGGCATAATTCCGAAGTACACCTCTCCGGCTCCGGCTTTCAATACCGGCTCTACTTCGCTTACGGAACAGATTGGAGCTACAATATTATACTGTTTCATGAATGAAGCCGTTTTCAACCAACCTTTCCATAATGGTTTTTCCAAACCGGATGTTATCGTTCAGTAATTCGCCGGTTCGCTGCTCTGAATACGATTCATTTTCATACATCTCAAGTATGGAGAAGAAACAGGAAGCTACTTTGTTGTCGCAATCGGCGTTTATTTTTTTCAGCGACAGGTATTCTTCTTCCGAGCTACTGAAAATCCTTCTCGTCTGCACAATCGGCATGATACATAAGGCATGCATAGACGGGATTTCTATTGGAGCCAATACGTTCAGTACGGTTTTATAGAACGGTTCGATGGCTTGATTCACAAAGGGTAGGCGGATGATTCCCGGAGATGTTTCTTCGGGATGTTCGGACATATATTTTTTATGAAAAAATGAGCCGGGCATGCCATCCAGCCTGTTTGAGGCCGTTCGGTAGTTGAGCAATCCGTATTGCCGCAGGTTTGTTGCAAAACGCCGGATACCTTCAAAAGAACAATCCGGATGAAAGAGTAAGGTTCCGGCATTCACCTCAATACCCTTTCCCTGCAAATACTCTACCCACGTCCAGGTCTTGTGGCAGAAAGCTCTCCCCCAGATTTTGAAATCGCAGGGATTATCGGATTCAATCCCCATAAATACATATTTCAGTCCGGCTTTTACAAGATAATCAATGACTTCTTCCGACAGGGAATTTGGCCTTACCTGTATTCCGAATGTAATTTGAAGACGGCGACGGGTGATTTCTTCTGAAAATTTCTTTGCCCTTTCCAGCGCGCGAACGGGCGGCCCCAGGAAATCTTCATCTACGAAATTAAACGACCGGGCCGAGCAGGCTGTATATAAAAAAGCTATTTCATTGGCCATGCTTTCCGGGCTTCTTCCCCTCCAGGCAGTAAGGTTTCCCCTCATTCCACTCGAAGCGCAGTATTTACAGGCGCTGCAACATCCGCGCGATCCCTGAAGATTAAACGCCCAGCCGAAGTTTTTCAGATAATGGGAGTAAGGCCTTTCCGGGAAAGGCAGTTCGTCGAGTTCGATTTGAGGTTCCCCGTTTATTAAGCGGGGTAATGTGTCAATCAATCCTTCTTCCCAGAGCCTGCTGATTTTCAGGATTGATATTTCTCCATCGTATTTCAGGATGTGAAAATCTTCGGGCAATTCCCTCAAGGCGCTTTCGTGTTCGGTAGTAGGATAGTTTCCTCCGGCCATCCAGAGTACCTGTCTCCCCTTGAGCATCCTTCTGAGTTCGGATGTTATGTTTTCTACGGAATCCAGCTCCCTGCCGGTTGTTATGGAGAAGCCTGCGGCATCCGGCTGAAAGGACGCCGCTCTCCGGGCAAGTTTTATATCCTCCAGATTATCCAGGGTATTGTCGAGTATCAACGCCTGATGCCCGGCTTTTTTTAATACAGACGAAAGATATTCCAGTCCTAAAGGCTCCTGGGTTTCCGGGTCGTAGAATAAACTCCGGCATAGCGGCCTGATCAGTACCCAGCGCATGTTACTCTTTGTTTAGTTCCTGGTCGAATTGCCGGATATTCAGGATTCGCAGGGAGTCGAATTTTGTAATCTTTTTATCTTTTAGCGGTTTGGGATGATCCAGTATATATTCGGCCGCCTCAAAGTCTCCTCTTTTATTTTCAACCCAGGCGGAGTTGAAACGAACCTGTGGAATATCTATTTCACGATCGAGTAGCGACTTATGCAGATTCATTGCCACCTTTCCGGCGTCGTCGCTCCTGTTCAACCGTTCATATACGACAGTAAGATTGATTAATCCCGCAGGATAAGAGTCGTATAGTTTAGTCAGTATCTCCAGTTCTACCTGGGCGCAAAGGTCTTGATTCAGGTGAATCAGGGCAAGGGCCATATTGTTACGCAAATCGGGATTCAGGCAATCATTGGCAAGCTCTTTCCTTGATTCTTCCACCACGCGGTTAAAGTTGCCCGACGTATAGTACGAGCCAATGAGTTTCAATGATTTGAGCGGAGTAATCTTACTTTGTTGCTTCTTGATTTTTGCTACCGTTTTTTCCACCCAGTTGCCTACGGCTTCCTGAACGTCCGGATGCATGCGATAGGGTTCCAGCTTTTGCAGGTTGTTCCACACCACGCTGTTTTCTACCAGGGTTCCGTTATTGATACTCTTTGTTATATCGTTGATGATAAACGCTGCTTTCGAAGAATAGGGCAAGGTATCGGCAACGGCATACATCTTCTCTGCGGTACTGTAGGCATACGGGTCGTGCAAGCTGAGCTCCTTGTATTCGGTTTTTTCCTGCGCCGCCGGAAACAGGCAGAAAGCAGGGGATAGAAGGAAGACTATAAAATAACAGGAAGTTTTCATATACGTATAATTTAATGTACCGGCGCACAACTGCAACCGGTTGTGATGGTTCTTCCCGACGAGCGGCTCACATATCCGTGGCAATCGCAGACCGAACGCTGTTTGTTACAACTACACACTGTCATTGCCCTTGAAATCATAAAGCATAAACAGTACGAAGTAACCCGCGTAGAATCCATTATTCCCGAATAGGTAATGGTTTCAGAAGATTTCGCTTCCACGCTTGTGGATTCCGCGTTGATACTGGAATAATCTATAAAAGCGCTTTCCAATCCGGTTCTGGGGAAAGATTCCTCCCCTATTACAACAAATAATCGGGGGTCTTCGAAAACGTCGTCTGTTTTCTTTGGCTTATCGTCCGGTTTCATTTTTAATTAGTTCGATTTGAGATTATTGTTTCAAGTTCATGAATTGTCAATTGCCTGTTCAGGTAGCAACGCGAGCTGCCTTTGTGTTCAAAAGAACCGCCGGCGTCAAAAACTTTGGAGATACAATCTCCCGCGCAATGCCATTTACAGAAACAGTCCCTGCAATATTCCAGGTTTTCAACCGAGTATTTTTGCAGCCGTTTTATCTTTTCGTTATCGAATACAAATTCTTTCTTTTCAGGGACATATTTCCCATAATGGAAAAGCGCTGCTTTCGGGTCGTCATTTTCCGTTATCTCATAACAGGAGGTAATTGTTCCGTCGGGCAAGATATTGAAACCGTCGCCGGCTGCCCCACAAAATTTTGAGATGAGGGAATCAAGCCTCAGGCCGCTATATATCAAGTCAATGCCCAGCTCTTTCGCTTTTTGGGAACCTTTAATGAAATAGTTGATAAAATCGTCGTCCGAGGGAGAAAATTCCCCGCTTGTCAGGCATCTTCCGCATTGCCATACCGGTTCCAGGTGCAGGAAGCGGATATTAAATTCCGACTTGAACCATGCCACAATTTCTTCAATCCGGCAAACATCTTTGGCCGTAATGGTACTTCTCACCCCATAGCTAAAATGATGTTCGTCTAAGAATTTCAGGTTGTTTTTTATGATTTCGAAAGAACCGGCTCCGTTCGCCGTCGGACGGTTGTAATTCTGGATGTCTTCCGGCCCGTCGATGGAAATATTCAGATTGGAAAACTTCCGGATGATAAAATCCCGTTGTTTAACCGTAAACATGCCGTTGGTGGCTGCAAAAACCTCTACGTTAAGACCCATTTCATCCGCCTTTTCATGGGCGTAATCAACGGCATTACTTACTAATTCCCACGCCACGGTTGGTTCGCCTCCGCCATGAAACCCTACGGTAAATTGTGGTAAACCCAGCAATCCCGCATTTTTAGCGACAAGATCGATGGCTGTTTTGGCTATATCCATCGACATATCCAAACTTTTCTTTCCTGCATCCGCATAGCAATACCTGCAACGAAGATTGCATCGGCTGGTGGCGAACAGGGTTACTTCGTGGGGCATAAAGGCATAATTATCCGGGAAAACAGGGGCCGCCAGCTCGATTTCGTTCAAAAACTGATTCCGCCGGAGCGCATCGATATATTCCTGTTCTTTGTCAGCAAGCGTTTCCCCGTCGAGATACCGGGCAATGGTATTTACCCCCGAATGGTTGATAACTCCTACCTTTTTATTCAAGGGGGAATATAAAATATAGCTGTTCGGAGCGCGTTCGATAACGAACAGCTCTTTGTTCGGGCTTATGGCCTTTTCAAGTGGTTTCATACATGGTAACGTAAAACGGGGAAGCCAGCAATCCCGCTTCTCCCAGTTGGCAGATGAACATGGCGACAGACGATTCCAGCGTGTCTGTATGTTCTACAGAATAGTATTCCGAGATATGAGAAGAGATGGCCTGAAGGCTATTCTTTCCATCCATCCATTCGATGACTTTTCCCCCGGTCTTGTTTACATAACAGTTGGTTCTCCCCCCGGACAGGATTAATTTGTCATCTTCAAAACGTTTTGCCACATCCTTTGATAATTCAGGGAAACCGGAAGGCGGTTCGGGTAATTCCTGCGAACCCGTAAACCCTGCCGGTAAAGCATCGTCAACGGTAAAGACCCCTGCAATTGAAAGAGTTGTTCCGAGACCCAGACGAAATAGAAAATCTCTCCTGTCCATGGTAGTTACATTTATAGTGTCAGTTCCTGTAAAATTACAGGACATTCTCGAAAAAAACAAATATACCGGCAATAATTCTGCGATTCGGGAGAAAAATCTTTCGACTTCAGCCCAACTCCGGATTGAGAGGAGAACTTTATTTATTCACATGCAACCGAAAACATAACATTTTTTTTATTGTACGATTCTGTCGCTTTCTAATTTACGACCAATGGAGGAGTTCTGAAATTACAGGGAATCGCGAACAATCAACACCGTAGCATAAGCGGCGATTCCTTCTTTGCGGCCAGTGAAGCCTAATTTTTCGGTGGTGGTGGCTTTGATGGAGATATCTTCTTCGCTGACGTGCATCACTTCTGCCAGTTTTTGTTTCATTGCCGGGATATGGGGGTTTAGTTTAGGGCGTTCGGCGGCTACCGTGGCGTCTATATTTCCTACTTCATATCCTGCTTTACGGAGCAACGCCAGCGTATGGCGAAGCAGTATCTTGCTGTCGATATCTTTACAGGCTTCTGCCGTGTCGGGGAAATGGTAACCGATATCGCGCATATTGGCGGCTCCCAACAAGGCGTCGCAAATGGCATGGATAAGCACATCGGCGTCGCTATGCCCCAGAAGCCCTACTGTATGTTCAATCTTTATTCCTCCTATCCACAACTCGCGCCCGGAGGCAAGCGCATGGACGTCATAGCCGAAGCCAACCCGTATCTTCATCGTTTTTTAATTAGCGGAAAAGGTTTTTAATGCCATCCATATCAAAAGAGAGCGAGAAACGCAGGGTTTGATCCAACGGATTGTTTGGTATGGCGCTGATCAGGTAAGCCGCGTCTAATTGGAATACGCTCATACGAAAACCGGCGCCTACCGAGAAGTACTGGCGGTTTCCTTTATTAGGGTTTTCATAATAATACCCGCCTCTTACGAAGAACTGGTCGTTATAACTGTATTCGGCTCCGAGGGAGACGTTAATTTCGCTCAATTCTTCTTTAAATCCTCCCGGCGCATCGTAAAAAGAGCGGAAGATACCGGTCATAAAAGGCATATCGTTATATTCGGTTTCTTTTTTACTATATTCCTCTTCCTCTTCCGGCGTTGTTGCATTGTTTATAGGAAAGGTGGGGACAAGGTATTTACTGACGTCCAGAAATACGCCCAGCCGGTTATAGTCGTCCAGCGGATAAAGCAATCCTGTTCCGAGTCGTAAGGTGGTGGGGATAAACTGGTTTCTTATTCCTCCATCGTAAGATATCTTTGTGCCGATGTTTGAGACGTTAAAGCCAAAGGTCCATAAACTCTCGGTATTCCCCATGATGACGTATTTTTCCAAATAACCGGCTACGTCGGCGGCATACGAATTTCCGGGTACCATTTCATCCAGGTTGTCGCTCATATCCGAACGGATATACCGCAAAGCTACCGCCATGGAGTATGACTCCGATAGTTTACGGCTATAACTTACGTCGAGCGCCATTTCGTATGGGTTCAAATAATTGGAGGGCGGTTCGCCCGGATTAATGTTCACAGGAATTTCTCCCAGCGTAAAGTAGCGGAGGGAAGCCCCTACAGCCTGGTTGTCATTTTGCCCAATCTTATAGAAGCCCGACAGGTAGGCCAGCGCCACGTCGCTTACCAATTTGCGCAGCCAGGGCGTATAAGACAAGCCGATGCCGGCGTTACTGTAATTGAACGCATATTTTGCCGGGTTCCAGTATTGGGAAGCAATATCAGAGCCGGTGGCTATTCCATTATCGCCCAAAGCGCCGCCTCTGGCGTCGGGCGCAATAGAGAGCGACGCCACAGCCGTATTAATCGGGTGGAAATCCTTTTCCTTATCCATTCCTTGCGCCCATACAGAAGCCTGGCCCGCCAGGAGAATACAGGCAATAAGCATATTTATTTTAACTATCTTCGTCATCTTTACCATATTATATTCGTATCACTATAAACTGATTTCGTTTTGTATTATTGTGCGAGAATTATTAATTTCTTCGCCCTGGTAGCTTCCCCGGAACTATCCGTGCCGATAGCCGCCCGGTATATATATACGCCCGGACGTAAGCGCGCCCCGGCAGTAGTTGATAAATCCCAGTTGATGATATAAGGTTCGCCCCAGGCCGAGGCGCCCTGTTCCTGGCGCTGCCACATAAGCCGGCCGGCCAAATCGTATACCGTTACATTTACGCGGATAGTCGATTCCGGGCGATTATGGTAGATATAAAACTGCGTATTGACGCGCGCCGGGGAAGGAGCTGCGATGATATCGGGCATGAGCGGCTTTATTCCTTCATCCACCTCAAAGGTAAAGGTGTAGACGGTAGAATTACTAAACAAATCCCAAACCCTTAATTCGGCCGTATGCAAGCCCGGCGTTAAGGCCGGTATCGAAAAGGCGATTATACCTTCTCCAGCGGTCTCAGGCAGGAGTTTGTAGTACGAATTGAGGGTGTGGATAGTCGTTGGGTTGTCAATCGTCAGGGCAATATCGTGGCCGATGGCGCTGCTGCTGATATTTACTCCCGTGGCATCCCAGAGCCTGACTACCAGGAATGGCGTGGCGTTTACTTTGGCGCCGCTTACAAAGGCTGTGTCGTTAAGATATAATTGCCTGATTTCGGGGCCTTCGTTGTCCTGTACGGGAGTAGCCGCCGTTCCGCCTACAACGAAGTTCTGGTAGCTGCCTTGCGCTTCAATCCCCAGGCTTTCATCTACGGCATATAAATTCATCTTGCCAAAGTCGTTGGAATACGAGATATGATCGGTCACGGCAAATGAAAATTCAAATACGCCATCCTTCACCAAATAATTCCCTATATAAAGGGCGGCGGGGTAATCGGTAAATCTGAGGGTATCGCCCCGGTTGTTATTGTCTACTGTCTGGATTGTTTGTTTACTGTCGAAAACCGTTACATCCAATGTGCCGGAAAAGCCGGTAGCCGGATTGCCCCGGCTGTCTGTAACCTCTCCTTTTACCGTAGCCATGCCCATGGCTTTTAAAGAGTCGGGCGCCCCGGTTACCGGTTTGCCGTTGATGGCTGTAACCTTTATGCGGTATTCCGGGTAAGCCGGCTTCATGGCCGGGTCGCCTATGAGGATAAAGTTCAATTTATTGTTGTTCGTATACTCTTTTGTTTTCCGCATCACATCGCCTAATGCCGGGCGGTTGCCGTTTTCGTCTCTTTCGAGCAGGGCGGCGAGCAGCCTTCTGTTCAAAACGAAGTTGTCGCCGGAAAACACAACGCGGGTTGTTGTGAAAAGAGCTATCCCCCCGCTTTTGCTGAGGAACACGGTTTCTCCCGCCGAAGTGGATACGTCGTCAAAGCGGGTAAAGTCGCAGGTTGCCGTAATCCAAAGAGGCAGGCGGGGGTAGGTAAATCCGGCAATATCCTGCTGGTTCAATACGTCTTCGTCGCTCCATGAACGGGTGTTCCCGTGCCCGGTATAGTTGATAAGGAACAGGCCGTCTTTCAGTTGCTTTTGTATACTGCTTCTCACGGCGGGATAGTTGCCGTTTTTCTTATAGGCATCGAAAAAGAGTTTATTCACAAGGAACTCCGGATGGTTTTTAGTGATGATGGAATCGGCCAGTTCGTTCGCCTGTTTGGCATGGTCGGGTGTGAAGCCGTCGGCTGCGTTGCCATCGTCGGCTACAAAACAAATCCTGTTTTTCCAGGCGCCGGTTTCTTTATTATCCATGTAATTGAGCGTTTTATCTACGGCGGCTGTGGCTTCGGCTACCGTCCTTACGGGGAAACGGCCGATGCCTAACCGGATAGGGCCGGAGGTGAACCGTTCGTCTTCCAGCGCCCCGAAGTAATCGTCGGTAACGTATGAATAATGGCTGAGTGAATTTTCGGACTGATAGGTCAGCAGCATATTGGCGGTAGCTACCTCTTTCCAGCTATTGGTAAGCTTCCGGTTATCATAAGAGCCGTCTCCAAAGAGGAGGAGATAGCGGGGCTTGGCGTTCGCGTCGTCGTTACGGTCGTAAAACATTTTCATAAACCGGCGGTAGGCAGTTGCATCGGGCGTACCGCTTGAGAACTCATTATAGATTTGCCGCGGGCTTACCACTAATACGGACAGGCTGTCTTTCCCTCCGGAGCGATGGCGCCGGGCAAGGCGTTCGGCCTGTGCCTGGAAGGCGTCGGGCGCGATAATAACCATGTCTGTTTGCCGGCAGGCGTGGAGGTTTTGATTGTCTACGGCATTATCTTCCCCTGTCCAGCCGGAAAGGCTTTGGTTTGCCTGTACGGCTACAAATTCGCGCAAATCCCCGGCAGGGATAGCGAAAGACAGTTCCGTGCCGCTGAGTTGGGTTTCCATCAGCGTGGGATTCTGGCCGTCTGTAATATCGAATACAAGCGTATTGCCGTCTGCGTTTCCTACTACAAAGCGGCTTACGTTGCCGACAGACTGGATGCTGCGGAAGAAGGTGTATTCGCCGTATTGCCTGAGTGTGCGCTTTACATGCAGGCGGATATAGTCGAGCCTTACGTTCTCGTCGCCGGATTTGTTATAAGATACCACTATCCGTGGCGTTTCGTTCTTTTCGCCTTCCCAGGTTGCCGTGCCGGTACGGTCGATGGCTTTTATGTATGAATTATTGCCGGAGTTATCAATTGCCGGGAAGTTTGCCTGTATCAGTTCCTGCCCGTCTATACTGAGCGTTGCCAGCCCGCCGGTGGATTTGGGGCGGGCGATGAAGCGCATCGTTACGCTGGCTTCGTGGGCGGTAATGCCTTCTATCCGGGCGATGGGGGAAGTGGAGGGGATGGTTTTGGAGCCGGCGGTTTCGAATGATTCGCCGAACAGTTCGCGTCCGGAGTTATTTACCGAATACAGTTCTTCTTCGTGCACCCTGTAGTCGTCGAAGACGGTAATGTTCAGCGCTGCCTGGGCAGGCAGGAGGGAGACTTTTTCCATCTCCCTGGCCCCTCCCGTTGCATCCGTCAGGAAATAACAGCCGTATGTGGCGTAGGGGTTACTGGTATGGAAGAATGTTTGGGCGGAGCTGCCGCCGTATTCCCATTTAACGGGGCCTTTTCCATAAAAGAGGATATAATCGGCGCCTTTGTATACGGCTACGGCGGGAAGGTCGTCTATATAGGGAACGGCGGGGCTGAAGTCTTCGCTTAGCGGCCAGCCTCCATAGCCATGTACAGACACGCGGGAAGGATCGGCAAATCCCATCTTCCGCAGGTGGTCATAGCTTATTTTAAAGATACCCGTTTGCTCTACCTTTATCTTCATCCATTTCCCGGCCGACAGCACGGAGCCGCCGGCATAACGGCTGCCATCGGCCCGGGCGGCGGCGAGGCAACAAACGCTTAGCAGCAATACTGAAAATATACGCATCTCTTTCTTACAATCATTTTACATAAAAGTCTAACAGCTTCGCCTCGCCGAGGTATCCCTCCAGGTGGTCGTTTATTTGTACGGGGCCTACTCCGGAGGGCGTTCCCGTATAGATAAGGTCTCCCATCCTGAGGGTGAAAAAGCGGCTGGCATACGCTATTATTTTATCTACGGAGAATAGCATCCCGGCCGTATTGCCTTCCTGTACCTTTTGGCCGTTTATATGCAGGCGGAAAGGTATCCTGTTGATATCGCCGGCCTGGCGGAGCGGGATAAAGGCGCCTGTTACGGCCGAACTGTCGAAGGCTTTGCTTATTTCCCACGGCAATCCCTGTGTGCGCAGCCGGCTTTGCAGGTCGCGCGCCGTAAAGTCTATGCCTACCGTTACCTCGCTGTAATAGCGGTGGGCAAAGCGTTCGGCGATGTTCTTTCCCAGCTTGTTTATTTTTACTACCACCTCCGTTTCATATTGAACGCTGGACGAGAAGTCCGGGATAAAGAATGGTTTCCCGTCTTTTAGCAGGGATGAATCGGGCTTCATAAAAATAATGGGTTCCGGTAATTCTAACGGATTATGCATTTCTTTATTGTGGGCGGCATAATTCATTCCCACGGCTATGATTTTCATTTCTTGCGGTTGAGTTGGTTTAAACGGTTGAACATTACGGCCAGGTGGGCATACATGGATGTGTTTTGCACCACTACGTGGCGGGGCACGCGGATACGGAAGGGGGTGAAGTTCCAGAGCGCCCGGATGCCTCCGGCGATGATATGGTCTGTCACGGCCTGCGCCTGGTCTACCGGCACGGTGATGACGCCTATCGTGGCGTTCATCTCCTGCCGGCGGGCGGGAAATTCGTTTATATGGAACACGGGGACGCCCTTGACAGACGTACCTGCCAGTTCGCTGCGGGTATCGAATCCGGCAACGATATCCAGCCCGTACTGGCTAAGCCCGGAATCCTGCAAGAGGGCGGCGCCCAGGCTTCCCACGCCGAAGAGGAAGGCTTTGTGCTGAATGGTGAAGCCCAGGAAATCGTCTAATACGGCGGCCAGCGTATTAATATCGTAGCCCACGCGGGTCTTCCCCGTAACGTTTACGAAGGAGAGGTCTTTGGCCACCTGGCTGGAGTCTACATTAATCTCCCTGGCTATCTGCGTAGACGACACATACGCCTCGCCTTTCCCTTTCAATAGCTTTACGTAGGCAAGATACCAGGGTAGCCTCCTGAGGGTAGGTTCGGGCACTTTCCAGAGCTGTTTCATTTCTTCACCGGCCATAATCCTTTGAGTTGATGTATATGTATGCAGGCCAAAGATATGATTTTTTTGCGGATAAAAAAACCCGGCCTGTGAAAGATCGGCGTCGGGAGCAAGATGTGTTTCTGCCTGTAATAGGAAGGTTTTCTTTTCGCCTCTCCGTATTACAACTGTTTCGGATGTGGCCAAATCGAGATATTTCTTCATGTTATCGTGCAATTCTTCCGAGCTGATTACTATCATAAGCGTATGTTTTTTTTATTATGTTTACAAACATAATGCCTTTGTATTAATAGAGATTAAGTCAAATTGAATTTGCATATTACGCACGCAAGCGCGATTTTTGCAGGATGAAATATGAGGAATGGCAGAAAAAGGCCAATCGATTTGTGGCGATGACAGGCTATACAGTAGAAAAGTTCAATGAACTGCTTCCTTACTTTGAGGAAGCACATGGGGAATATTTATCGGAATACCAGATGGATGGCAAAGGGCGTAAAGGGGTGCGGGCTTACACGATGTATGCAAACAGCCCCCTTCCCTGTATGGAGGAACGTTTAGCGTTCATACTATCGTATTTGAAACTGAATCCGATTCAGGAAGCCCATGCAGATCTGTTTGATATTGAGCAGAAACAGTGTTGTCAACTGATCCACGGGCTACGGGAGATACTGCATCGGGCATTGGAGACGGCAGGAAGTGTGCCTGCCCGGACAGATGCACAATTGCAGGATGTCTTGTCCGGGCGGACAGCGGAAGAAGAGAAAATCCTTTTGCATGATGGAACAGAACGAGAAATCCCCCGTCCCCAGGACGAAGCAGAACAGGCATCAAAATACAGCGGAAAGAAGAAAAAACACACGGTGAAGAATGCCGTGATCATCGGTTGTTGTTGTATGGTATTGTATGTGAGTCCGACGTTTGATGGACGGGTTCATGACAAGAAAATAGCGGATATTGCCTACCGTATTCCCCAGGGTTTTACTTTGGCTCAGGATACCGGCTATCAAGGATATCGCCCGGATGGCGTCAGGATTGTTCAACCGGAGAAAAAGCCCAGGGGAAAAGAGTTGACTGCCGGGCAAAAGCAAAACAATCGGATTATTTCTTCTTTCAGGGTTAGAGTAGAACACGCCATCGGAAGTATTAA
>JAIRKZ010000129.1 GCA_031259845.1 Tannerellaceae bacterium
CGGATTGCCATTAGTAGACAACCGTTCTTATTTGAATGTAGCATTTGAATATGTGAAAATTAAACCGGAGACTAAGCTGTTGATAGACCAGCAACATTTCCGTTTTACGATTAATTATACATTTAATGAACGATGGTTCTTTAAATTTAAAGTTGATTAAACCGTTAACATAAACATTAAAATTAAGACAAATATGAAAATCAAAGTATTTCTCCTTGCAGCCGGATGCTTAATTGGAGCGTCTTCTGCACACGCACAGAAAGGTGTTGATACCGGCACAACATTCGGTTCCGGCGAAGACAGCATTCGTTGCATCACTAATATCAGCCTGTTTATCCCTTATGCTAAAGCAGGGAATTACAAAGATGCTTCCGAATTCTGGAAAATAGCGTATGACGAATGTCCTTTGTCTACAAAAGACCTTTATTTGTATGGCGTACGCATTGTAGGGTGGGAAATTGCTAATGAAACCGATCCTGCAAAAAAAGATGCCTTGATTGACAAATTAATGGGCGTATACGATCAGCGTATAAAGTATTTTGGCAATGACAACCGCTACGGAAAAGACTGGATTGTATCGCGTAAGGTACAGGATTATTTCCAGTTGAAAGGCGAAAAGGCTGACCCCAAAGTAATGTATAGCTGGACTAAGGAAGTGGTTGACGAATTCGGCAACAAAACGGAAGCGCTGGCGGTATCTTATTATATGCTGGCTTCCAACCAACTATTGACTGCCGATGAAAATCACAAAGACGCCTATATCCAGGATTATTTGAAAGCGTCTGCCGTATTGGAAGCGCAATTAGCAACTGCTACAGCCGCCGGAAACGAAAAAGATATAGAAACGCTTCAGGCGCTGAAAACAGGTTTGGATACTGGTTTTGCCCAAAGTGGCGCTGCCGATTGCGAAACGTTGCAGAATTTATATGCCGGCAGGATACAGCAAAATAAAGACAACCTTGCTTTCTTAAAAGAAACAATCACGCTTTTAAGAAGAATGCGCTGTAATGAAATAGAAGCTTATTTTGCCGCCGCCGAGTATGCGCATGCCTTAGAGCCAACGTCGGAATCGGCTATGGGATTAGCCCGGCAGGCCGTAAAGAAAAAAGACTATGATACGGCTATCTCTTTCTTTGAAGAAGCAGCCGGCATGGAAACCGAAAATGATGTGAAGGCCGACGATTATTATATGATAGCCTTATTGCTGTCTGACCAGAACAACTACTCCAAAGCCAGGCAATATTGCCAGAAAGCATTGGAAATCACTCCTAATAACGGAAACCCCTATTTGCTGATTGGTAAAATGTATGCCGCAACAGCCGCTAGCGTATACACAGACCCGGTTCTTAAAAAAACGGTGTATTATGCAGCCGTAGATAAATTTGAAAGAGCAAGGCAGGTAGACGCAAGCGTAGCGGAAGAGGCCAATAAACTAATAAGCGCTTATCGCGCCCACTTCCCTTCTACCGAAGAAATTTTCATGCATCCCGATCTTGAAAAAGGAAAAGCTGTTACAATTGGCGGCTGGATTGGAGAACGTACGCTTGTCAGATAATCATTTATGAATCGTTTTCGTCGCGGAACGAATAAGAATAACGGCATAACAACTGTTCCTGTGATAGTTGTTATGCTTCTTTTGTTATCAGCCTCTTGTTCAAAAGAAAAGAAAGAGGTGGTAGAAGTTGTCTTTGATGCCGAGAATTCATATACCATGCGGACAACCGAAGTTTCCACGCTCATTTCAGACTCGGGAATAACCCGTTACAGGGCCAATGCCAAAGAATGGCTCGTGTTCAGTAAAGCCGTAGAACCTTACTGGTATTTCCCGGAAGGGTTTTATCTTGAAAAATTTGATACATTATTCCGGGCGGAAGCAACCGTAAAAGCCGATACGGCTTACTACTATCAAAAAAAAGATTTATGGAGGCTGACAGGAAATGTGGAAATAAAAAACCTGGAAGGCGAATATTTTGAAACATCCGAACTCTACTGGGATGGAACAGAAGATAGAATCTATTCGGATAAATTCATCAGGATAGAACAAAAAGAACAGATAATCACCGGCATCGGATTCGAATCAAACCAAAACATGACAAAATATAGAATCTTCAATTCAACAGGCATCTTTCCTGTAAACGAAACGCCAAGAGATACGGCAATACAAAATACGCCCTGAGAAATATGGATTTGATGCGGTTATTTTAAAAAAAGTATGAGAAAAGATGTGGCAATTTCTTTTTTTCGTATCTTCGTGCCCTTGAACTGTAATATAAACTTAAAAAACAATAAAAGATAAATGGCTACGCTTGAAAAGATCAGGAACAAAGCAGGATTATTGGTAATCGTTGTAGGTGTTGCATTGTTCGCTTTTATCATTGGAGACTTCCTAAATTCCGGCTCTACATTTTTCAGACAAAATCAGGAGAAAATAATTGAAGTTGACGGTAATGTAATAAGTATCCAGCAATATCAGGAACGCATTGACGAAATGACGGAGTTTTATAAAATGCAATCCGGCATGTCTTCCCTCCCTGAAGAATACATGAATCAGATACGCCAGTCGGTATACAATTCAATGGTACAGGAACTCGTACTGACGGAAGCGATGGACAAGCTGGGTATGACTGTCTGCCCGGAAGAACTTTTCGATATGGTTCAGGGAAATAATATTTCGCCTATCCTTCAACAAAACCAGATGTTCCATAATCCCGAGACCGGTATGTTTGATAAAATGGCTTTATTGGATTTTCTGAAAGCCGTAGATGACGATAATATCGCCACTTTGCCTCCGGATCAACAATCCCAATTACTTCCTTACAGGAGTTTCTGGTTGTTTATGGAAAAGAATATCAAGCTTCAGCGCATGGAGCAAAAATATACGACGCTGTTGAGCAAAGCGATCGCTGCAAACGCATTGGATGCAAAAGAAGCATTTAATGAAACGACGGAAAGTTCAAGTATTATGTACGCAATGCAGCCTTATTCTACAATCCCCGATTCGACTATCAGCGTAACTAAAAGCGAACTGGAAAAACTATACAATCAACGTAAAGAAGCTTATAGACAAGCGGAAACAAAAGTAATTAAATACATAGCCATTGATATTCTCCCCAGTGAAGCGGATTATGCAAAAGCCGGCGCTGAAATTGAAACAATCAAAGAAGAATTAGCCGCTTCCGGGCATACGGTAGCTGATATAGTAAATGAAAATTCGGAAATACCATATTCGGATGTATTCCTCTCTGAAAGCACATTAGACCCGGAAATAAAAGCATTTGCAGCCTCTGCTTCCATAGGTGAAATCTATGGCCCGGTATTTGAAAACAACAGGTATAGAATGTTTAAACTTGTTGACAAAACAATAGCGCCTGATTCCGTAAAGGTAGAACATATTATGATTGCAGGCACCGGCAGAGACGAAGTATTAGCCGATAGTTTGTTGAATGAGTTAAAAGCCGGTGGCGATTTTGCTGAAATAGCCCGTACCTATTCCGCCGATCAGGCAGCCAAAAACGGCGGCGACGTTGGCTGGCTTACTGAAATGGGAGCTAAAGCCTATGTAAACGATGAATTTAAACAGGGCGTATTCTCCGCTCCATTAAATGAACTCAAACAAATGAAGTCTTTATACGGTATTCATCTTTATAAAGTGACTGAAAAAACGGCGAATGTCCAGAAATATAAGGTTGCAAACGTAGAAATGACCGTATCGCCCAGTTCGAAAACATACAGTAATATCTATAATGAATTGAATCAGTTCATTTCAAAAAATCAAGACATAGATAAATTCGATGATGCGGCGAAAGAAGCAGGATATAACGTCCGGTCAAATGTTAACGTTACGGCCAATGACCAGACGGTGGAAATGATAAGCCAGTCGCGCCCGGTTGTCCGTTGGGCGTTCCAAAATAAAAAAGGCAGTATTTCGGAGATATTTGAATGTGAGAATAAATTTGTTGTAGCCGCTATTCAGGGAACCATTCCTGAAGGATACCGCCCGTTATCGCTTGTTGAAGAACTGAAACCGGTCTTAATTGCTGAGAAAAAAGGTAAAATCATTGCCGATGAATTAAAAAGTAAAAACCTGACTTCGTTAGATGCTTATGCACAAGCCATGAATGCATCGGTAGACTCGGTTAAATTCATCAACTTCAATACGCGCCGTATAACCGGAATAGGAGCTGAACCTAAGCTAAATGCCATGATAGCATTGGCGAAATCAGGTCAATTAAGCGAACCTGTTATCGGAAATAATGGAGTATATGTTTTCCAGGTATATGAAAGAAGTCTGGAAAACGCTGCTTACGACGAAAAAACACAAATAGCAACGTTGGATGCGTCTAATGCATATCGTTTTGGATACCAAGCCGTTCAAACATTGATAGGCAGGGCTAAAATAACAGACAACCGTATACGGTTCTATTAAAAAGATATTCAATACTGTATTACAGTTATTTAAAAAGAGCTATTGTACCTGAAAGTACGATAGCTTTTTTTATCTTTGCATTCTTGAATAGATATATGAGAGATAAAAAACGATTGTTAGGAATGACATTGGAGGAGCTGAAAAAAGTTTCGGAAAAAGTAGGCCTTCCTTCCTATGCAGCTAAACAGATAGCAGATTGGTTATACAAAAAAAGAATAACTGTTATTGCGGATATGACCAATCTTGCGGCTCCCAAACGCGCCCTGCTGGAAGAGCATTTTGAAATAGGCGCTATTCCGCCTGCCGAGGAGCTTGCATCTGCCGATGGAACCATTAAATACCTGTATCCTGTTTCCGGAGGTTCTTTTGTGGAAGCCGTTTATATTCCAACCGAAGAACATGCAACCCTCTGCATTTCATCGCAGATAGGTTGTAAAATGAGCTGTATATTCTGTATGACGGGCCAACAGGGATTTACCGCCAACCTTACCGCCAACGAAATACTGAATCAAATACAATCATTGCCCGGGGCCGAAACACTTACCAATATCGTATTTATGGGCATGGGCGAACCGTTGGATAATACGGATGAAGTATTAAAAGTATTAGAAATACTCACATCGCCGTATGGTTATGGCTGGAGTCCCAAACGAATTACTGTTTCTACCATTGGCGCGAAGGGATTGACGCGGTTCCTGAATGAGAGTAGTTGCCATTTGGCCATTAGCCTGCATGCAGTCAGCCCGAAAGAGCGTTTTTCCATTATGCCCGTAGAAAAAGCATATCCGATGAATCAAATCCTTACCTTACTTAAAGAATATGATTTCAGCCATCAACGCCGGGTTTCATTTGAATATATTGTATTTAAAGGTTTCAACGATTCGCCTCAACATGCCATTGCGTTAGCCGGCTTATTAAAAGATATTCCCTGCCGGGTAAACCTGATCCGTTTCCATGCCATACCGGACATACCCATGGAAAGTGCGGATTTGAGACAAATGGAAAAGTTTAGGGATTTGTTAAACAACCGGGGAATTACGGCTACGATCCGCGCATCGAGAGGAGAAGATATTTTCGCCGCTTGCGGCATGTTATCTACCGGAAAAAACAATAGAAAAAAACAATAGAATGTTAAAATCTGATAAATGTGAGCATTTTCTCTAAGACGTATTATGGAATAAAGGATACATATTGCATCTTATACTTGAGTAAAAGTTTATATTTGTACAACATTAAAATAAAAATACAGACATGAAAGCATATCCGTTCATTATCAGTTCTATCTTATTCTTTACAATCTTCTTCGGAAGTTGTAATTCAAATCCGGTAAGGGCAAGAGCAACCGGGTTTGCTTATGAAATTGTTGTAACAATGGACAACGCTATTTGGGATTCGGAAGCGGGAAAAGCTATCAAAGCCGACCTGGAATCGGCTATTCCCGGACTGCCCCAATCTGAAGCTGCATTTAAAATCACGTATGTTACGCCAGCCAATTTCAATGGCTTTCTTACGTATGTAAGGAATATACTTATTGTAAAATTGGATAATTCCATGTACACAAAGATATCGTTAACGTATGAGAACGACCGCTGGACGCAAGGACAGGTGGTGCTTACCATGACCGCTCCCGACCGGGAGAGTATTCTGGACTATATGAAAACGAATGAGGTAAACAGGCTGACACAGTTCTTCACAACGGTAGAAATGCATCGCGCCGCCGGGCAATTTGAAAAAAATTACAGCAGCGAGGTAATGGAGAGTGTGAAAAACAAATTCGATATTATGCTGAATGTGCCGACGGATATTACGTATTCCAGGAACGGGGAAGATTTTTTCTGGGCGTCGAATAATGCGAATACAGGGCGTACGGATATAATTGTATATACATTTCCCTATACCGACCCCAATACCTTTACGGAAGAATACCTGATAGCCCAAAGAGATTCCGTATTAAAGAAAAACCTGCCGGGAGCCTTTCCCGATTCATATATGGCAACGGAAACCCGTTACAATTTAACCTATACGCCCATTACGTTGCGAGGGAAATATTGCGGGGTATTACGCGGCCAATGGAAAATGGTGGGCGATATGATGGGCGGCCCTTTTGTAAGCCATGTCCGTTTAGACGAAGTGAATAACCGCGTAGTTGTGGCGGAAGGTTTTGTATATGCGCCGGAAACAAATAAACGGAATTTTATCCGAAGGATAGAAGCCGCTCTATATACATTACGCTTACCGGGTGAATTTGACCAGCCGGCGGCAGAACCAATTATTCCGACAGAACGGGCGGCGTCTAATTAATAAAAGTTATTATGGAAGAACGATTGATAAAAGTAGGTATAACCCATGGCGATATAAATGGCATTGGGTATGAGATTATACTCAAAACATTTTCGGATAGCCGTGTGGCCGAAATTTGTACGCCTGTTATTTACGGCTCGTCAAAAATTGCCGCCTATCACCGGAAGATATTAGGATTGCCGCCTCTGAATGTAAACAATATAACTCGCGCCGAAGATGCCGGAACCAACCGGGTGAACATCCTGAATTGTGTGCATGACGACACAAAAGTGGAATTATCCAAAACGACCGAAATAGCTGGTTCAGCCGCAATGAAAGCGTTAAAAGCAGCAGTTTCCGATTTGAAACGGGGCGTAATTGACGTTTTACTCACGACTCCTGTTAATAAGCATACAGTCCGGGACAAAGAGAGCAGTTTCACGAACCATCCGGACTATTTAGCCGGATATTTCGGAAATAAACAAACGACTGCGTTAACTCTTTTAATCAAAGACGACTTGCGCATAGCGTTAGCGACAGAGGCCATTCCTTTAGCTCAAATTGCACAGAAAATAACGAAAGGGAACCTTATTGAAAAACTGGAAATACTTAATAAATCGCTGATACGGGACTTCAATATCGTTAAACCGAGAATAGCCGTATTATCATTAAACCCTCATACCGGAGACGCCGGTTTGCTTGGGAATGAAGAAGAATCCATTATTGTTCCGGCAATGGGAGAGGTTGAAAAAAAAGATATCATGACTTTTGGCCCTTATGCCGCCGAAACTTTTTTCGGTTCCCGAATGTATGAAAAGTTTGACGGGGTTTTAGCGATGTACCATGATCAGGGCTTAGTGCCTTTCAAAACGCTGGTAACGGAAAATGGCTTTAGCTATACGGCAGGGCTTCCGATCATTCATACCTCTCCGATCCATGGCGTTGAATATGATATAGCCGGACAGAATATTGCTTCGGAAGAGTCGTTCCGCCAGGCATTATATGCAGCGATGGATATCTTCCGTAATCGTAAGATATACGAAGAGGCTACTCGAAACCCCTTGCGAAAACAATATTTTGACAAAGGCAATGTAGACGAGAAACTCGACCTCACCAAAGATACTGATGACGAAATGTTATAAACGAGTATTTCACAGATAGCCGTTTTTATTTGCATACCTGTTATTTTCTTTTTGAAAGTATGAGAGATTTTCCGTAAGTTTGTGCTTTCAAAATTGAACTATACAAAATGTTTAAAGATAAAACGATTGTCTATACTTCGGGAACGTTTGACATGTTTCATTATAACCACCTGCGGATGATTAATTATTCACGTAGCCTGGCTGATATCCTGATAGTGGGAGTAAGTACCGACGAATTGGTTTCGTCATATAAGCCAAGGCCAATCATACCATTCAACGAACGTTTACAGATCATTGAAGCGCTGAAAACGCCCGACATCGTTATCCCCCAACACTCGCTCGACCATACCGAACTGGTGAAAAAGCTAAACATTGACGCTTTTGTTGTGGGCGATGATTGGTACGGGAAATACGATTACTTGAAAGAACTGGGCGTACAGGTTTTTTATTTCCCTTACGGGACAGGGGTTTCCTCCTCTAATTTACGAAAAACCATTCATGATTCCTACGAACAGCATTTACGGATAGAACGAGATGCCAAACCCCTTACGGTAAAGGAAGATAAAAAACAACAAATTGGATGAAAAAACAAGTATTAATTACCGGCGGCACGAAAGGTATTGGAAAAGCTGTTGCACTTTCACTTGGAAAAGCAGGCTATGACCTGATTCTTACCTATGCTTCTGATGAAGATACGGCAAAAAATACGTGCGAAGAAATACGCCGGATTACACAGGCCGGTGTCCTCTTGCTCAAAGCCGATATAACAAAGCAAGCATCTGTGAAAGCCATCTGTTCCTGTCTTACAAAAAACAAATTATCACTGGATGCTATTGTTTTTAATGCAGGGCTTACCTGCCGGGATTCCTTTGAAGATATACAAATGGAAGACTGGGAACGCGTGTTCTCCGGCAATGTCCATTTTCCCGTTTTTCTGTTACAGCGTGCGTTACCTTTTATAAATAAAGGAGGAAGCATTGTATTTACCGGTTCCGCCATGGGTATTTATCCTCATTCGGTGTCTTTGTCTTATGGCGTAACAAAAAGCGCTATCCATTCATTGGTTAAAAACCTGGTGAAATTCCTTGCGCCTTATGAGATAAGGGTAAACGGGATTGCTCCCGGGTTTGTAGACACCGAATGGCAAAAGGAAAAACCGTTGGAAATTCGGCAGAATATAGAAAAGAAGGTTGCTTTGGGCCGTTTTTGTGAACCGGAAGAACTGGCGGAAGTATACAAAATGGTAATCGAGAATGGTTATCTGAATGGTGAAATCATTGTTGTTGACGGTGGTTATTCTTATAAATAGGCCGGATGGGTGAATTAAATAAAGAATACGAAGCTTCATTAAAATCTATCGAAACTGAAAATATCATCGACAGGGTATTTTATCGTCCTATAGGTTTCAGAATTGCCCGCTCCTTGCGTAATACAGCGATTACGCCCAATATAGTAACTGTGATTTCTATTTTCATAGGGGCTTCTGTTGGTTTTCTTTTTTATCCTGCAAACTTGGCGTATAATAGTTGTGGGATTTTACTTTTTATCTTTGCGAACATATTAGATTGTGTAGACGGGCAATTAGCGCGCCTCACCGGGATAAAATCAGCCATAGGGCGTATTCTGGATGGAGTGGCAGGGGATATTTGGTTTACCTGCATTTATGTGAACCTGGCGTTGCGCCTTTCCCATCAATATAATACGTATTGGTTTTTTGTACCTGCCATATTATCGGGATTATCCCATCTTGTACAGGCGAATATTACCGATTACTATAAAACGCTCCACTTATATTTTATCAGTAAAGAAAAAGGCGCCGAATTTCAAACGCTCGAACAAATACGCAAACGGCATAAAGAAACCAAACCGGGGCTTGACAAACTGTTTTATCTTCTTTACAAAGCTTATACGTCGATTCAGGAGAAAGCGACTCCTACCCTCCAGAAAATGCTTATAAATTTGCATGATAAGTATGGAGACGACATACCGGAAAATATACGGGTTGTCTTCCGGGAGAAAAGCCGGAGGCTAATGCCGCTTATCGACTTGATGACTTTTAACGGACGTACGATTATCCTGTTTCTTGTCATTCTTTCCGGTTATGTATGGGTTTATTTTCTTTATGAAATCATTGTTTTGAATATTGTTCTGCTTATTGTGATGAGGAAGCACGAGAAAATATGTGCAGCATTTTTGTAATTTTGCAGTATGAAAAAAACTGTAATTGATATTTATGATCTTCAAAAGATGATTCCGTTTTTTAAAAGTAAATTCGGAACCTGTATAGGGAAGTTGTTAATAAAATGGCTTTGTGCTGAAAAAGTAAACCAGGTACATGCGAGTCATTGCCATTTGCGGGGTTCCGCTTTTACCCGCGCTATCCTGTCGGATCCGCTTATTAACATTAAATATAAAGTCCACAACGAAGAGTTATTAGAACACCTCCCCGAAGGAGCCTTTATTACGGTCTCCAATCATCCGATAGGTTCATTGGACGGGATTATACTTATTGATATATTCGCATCCCGGCGCCCGGATTTTAAAATCATGGTAAATGGAGTACTGACGAAAATCGGAGCCATGGAAGATAACTTTATTTCCGTAATGCCCGACTCAACCAATCAGGGAGCGAATATTCAAAACGTAAATGGCGTGCGTGCGTCTTTATGCCGTTTGCGGGAAGGGCATCCGATGGGTTTCTTTCCTGCCGGAGCTATTTCATTCTACAGGAAAGAAGCTGAACGGGTTTGTGACCTTCCCTGGACGCATAGTGTAATCAGACTGATTCGTAAAGCAGAAGTCCCTGTTTATCCCGTATATTTTGATTTTCTAAATACCAAATACTTCTATTGGTTAGGCAAGATAGACTGGCGGATACGTACGTTCCGCATCCCTGCTGAAGCGTTCAATAAAAAAGGGAAAACATTCGATGTATATATAGGCCAACCTGTTACCCCCAATGAAATAAAGGGAATAACAGACGATACCGAACTCGCAAACTTTCTATATAATAAAACCTATCGTGTAAAATAGGGTATTTCTTTGCAATAAATTGAATTAAGTTTGTAATTTTGACAGATAAACTGAAATAATTACAGAGGTTCGATTTAGTATGATGATTAAAGCAGATTTCCAACAAGTAAAACAACGTTACGGAATAATCGGGAACTGTCCGGCATTGAACAGGGCTATTGATGTAGCCTTACAGGTAGCTCCCACCGGTTTATCAGTTCTTATCACAGGAGAAAGTGGCGTGGGAAAAGAGATTTTTCCCCAAATTATTCATCAAAACAGTCCGCGTAAACATGGGCAATACATAGCCGTCAACTGCGGAGCCATCCCGGAAGGGACGATAGATTCCGAACTGTTCGGGCATGAAAAAGGCTCATTCACTGGTGCATTGGCCGAGAGAAAAGGTTATTTTGAAGTGGCCGACGGAGGGACTGTATTCCTCGATGAAGTAGGAGAATTACCTATTCCCACGCAGGCGCGCCTGTTGCGTGTTCTCGAAACGGGCGAATTTCTTAAAGTAGGCTCTTCCAAGGCGCTAAAAACCAATGTCCGGATTGTTGCTGCTACCAATGTAAATCTCAATCAGGCCGTTGCGGAAGGGAAATTCCGCGAAGACTTATTCTACAGGTTAAGTACTGTCCCTGTCATGGTTCCCCCTTTGCGCGATAGAGGGGCAGACGATATCATACTGCTCTTTCGCAAATTTGCAAGTGATTGCGCCGGAAAATACCGGATGCCTGCCATTCATTTAGATGAAGGCGCCCGCCAATTACTTGTCTCTTATCGTTGGCCGGGTAATATCCGCGAATTAAAGAATCTGACGGAGCGTATTTCCATTATAGAAGAAAACCGGGATATTACAGCGGAAATATTACAGCAATACCTCCCGAATGCAACGGTTGAGAAGTATCCGGTATTGGTAAAAAAGGAAAATGAACAA
Source organism: Tannerellaceae bacterium (assembly GCA_031259845.1). Taxonomy (GTDB): domain Bacteria; phylum Bacteroidota; class Bacteroidia; order Bacteroidales; family Tannerellaceae; genus DFXE01. The sequence goes on from JAIRKZ010000129.1 coordinate 11,801, forward strand.
AAGATATTCAACAGCGAACGGGAGATTCTCTACCAGGTTCTTTTTGACATGAAGAATGATGTGAATGAACTGAAAAAACTTGTGCATGAAATTATGGGGGGAAATATTCCCGTATCTATCCATGAAGAAACAGGTTCGCATCCCCATCCCATTCACAATTCCATTCAGGATGCAGAACCTATTGAAGAAGAGGTATCATTATCGTTGGAAGATGTAGAAAAAGAAATGATAAAAAAAGCGCTGGAAAAGCATAACGGGCGCCGTAAAAACGCCGCAGCCGATTTGAAAATATCCGAACGGACGCTCTATCGTAAAATCAAAGAATATAACCTGGAATAGTATGAAAGCACGTAAACAAACAACGTTTCTCATCTCGTTATTGGGAATACTCTGTGTGGCTTGCAGTATTTCGTACAGTTTTACCGGTTCCTCTATTGATTACGAAACAACAAAGACAATTACCATCAGTGACTTCCCTAATCAGGCGCCTTTGGTTTACCCCCCGTTAGCACAGAAGTTTACTGAAGAACTGAAAGACCTTTTTATCCGAAGAACGAAACTTCAGATGACTCAGGCGAATGGGGATATCAATCTGGAAGGTGAAATAACAGGTTACGACCTGGCTCCTATGGCTATAAAAGAAGATGCTTATTCTTCTATGACAAAACTGACGCTGACCATACGGGTACGTTATGCCAACCGGGCCAATCCCGATAAAGATTTTGAGCAGTCTTTCTCTGCTAACCGTGAATTTAACAGTGACCGGATGCTTGAAACCATTCAGGATGAACTAAACGGAGAGTTAGTAAAAGAAATTACCGAACAAATATTCAATTCCACTGTGGCCGACTGGTAAGAATGGATGCAACAGAATTATATCGATTAATGAAGGACCTTTCTCTACTGACGAAAGATACTCTTCCGAAATTGAAGCAATTGACGGAGGAGTACCCTTATTTTCATACGGCAAAAATTCTGTATTTAAAAAACCTGGCTGTTCTCAATGCCGTAAATTTCGTATCCGAACTGGAAAGAATGGCCATTTACATTTCCGACCGAAAAAAACTTTTTACGCTTATTGAAGGTACACGATATGGATTTAAGGTTCAACTAAAGACGGAAAAGGGAATACCGGATGATTCATTTTCACTTATTGATTCGTTTCTTTTTTTCCATAACCCATCAGAGGAGGCAGCTTCTTCCGATTCGTCTATACTCTTTCGCCCATCAGCTTCTTCCGACTATTTATATTGGATGGATTCGGGAGAAACAGAAGATAATACGGACGACGGCAACTCTCCGAAATTAAAAGATCACGAACTAATCGAGTCTTTCCTGGAAAAAGACCGGCAGAGACCGCTGGGAAGAGGATTGCAACTCGATGATGAAAACATCTTAAGCGATATGGAAGAGAAAAAAGACGAATCTCCTCCCAGGGATGAAGATTCCTATTTTACGGAAACGTTGGCCCGGATTTATATCAAACAGAAACGATATGAAAAAGCTTTGCAAATAATTAAAAATTTAAGTTTGAAATATCCGGAAAAAAATGCTTACTTTGCAGACCAAATCAGATTTTTGGAAAAATTGATTATTAACATTAAAAAATAAGACTAAAATGTATGTATTTATCTCAGTGCTAATCCTGATTGCGGCTATACTTTTAATATTAATCGTATTGATACAAAATTCAAAAGGGGGTGGTTTAGCTTCCGGTTTTTCTTCTTCCAACCAAATTATGGGAGTACGTAAAACAACCGACTTCTTAGAAAAAGCCACTTGGGGCTTAGCGGGGACTGTGATTGTATTAAGTATCATCATTACAGCATTTATCCCAAGAAGCGCACAAACAAACCAATCAGAAATCAGGCAACAAATTAACGAAGCTACAAGAGTAGACCCTAATACGATTGCCCCTAATTTCGGTACGGCGCAACAACCGATGATCCCTTCCGAAGGAGCGCCGGCAGAATAAAAAAAACATCGTCCTTATTATTTTGCAATAAAGACAAAAAAGGTTGCCCCGACAGGGAGCAACCTTTTTGTCTTTGATAATTCAGCCTGTTTCGGTTCACCTGCAAAAACAGCTGCCTGATCCATCAATGCACGATAATCCCACCTTTTAATCTACGCAAATTTTGAAAAGAAATTTGCCATGCGAAGAAAAAGAAATATATTTGTCGCATAAATCGCAAAGAATATGTTTATCCATCAACGCAAAAACTGGACAGATTTCAAGTGGAATAATGACAAATTACTTCCATTGCTCGCAAATGTTCGCCATTTACAAGGGCGTTTGTTGGGACAGATGGAAAATTTAGGCTTTAAATTTCAGGAAGAAGCCGTACTTTCCACTTTGACTTTGGATGTACTCAAATCAAATGAAATAGAAGGTGAAGTCTTGAATAAAGACCAAGTTCGTTCTTCCATTGCCCGAAGGCTGGGACTGGAAGTTTCCGGACTGGTCGATTCTCCCCGTAACGTCGATGGAGTTGTCGAAATGATGCTCGATGCTACACAAAACTATATGAAGCCCCTGACAACCGAAAGATTGTTTGGCTGGCATGCAGCCCTGTTCCCAACCGGATACAGTGGTATGTGCAAAATAGAAGTTGGTAAATATCGTAGCGGAGATATGCAGGTGGTATCAGGAGCAATGGGAAAAGAGAAAGTCCATTACGAAGCCCCCAAAGCAGATTTACTTGAATCTGAAATGAACCGATTCCTGAAATGGTTCAACAATGGTTCGGAAACAGACCCGGTATTAAAAGCTGCTATTGCTCACTTTTGGTTTGTAACCATCCATCCCTTTGATGATGGTAATGGACGTATAGCCCGTACAATTACCGATATGCAGCTTGCCCGGAGCGATGGAAGTCCGCAGCGTTTTTACAGTATGTCGAATCAAATACTGACGGAACGTAAAAAGTATTATGAGGTATTAGAGCGAACGCAACGCAGTGATGGCGATATAACCGAATGGCCGGAATGGTTCTTGTCTTGTCTCGGCAATGCACTTACAAACAGCAGGGAAGTATTGGAATCCGTTTTGGCAAAAGCTAAGTTTTGGGAACTACGCAGCCAAACGCCGATGAATGACCGCCAACGTTTAATGCTGAACAAGCTGTTAGATGGCTTTGAAGGTAAGCTGACCTCTTCTAAATGGGCTAAGATTGCTAAATGTTCGCAAGATACGGCAATACGTGATATTCAAGACTTGATAAATAAAGGAATATTACGCAAAGAAGCCGAAGGCGGACGGAGTACCAATTATGAGTTACAAATATAATAGTTCGTCAATGTTTCAAATAATTTCATTAATAGCAGCATTTCAATCTTTATTTTTCGGTGTGTTACGATATGACACAAAGAAAAAATGTGTATGTGTAGCGTAAAGAAATAAAAACACCCACTTGTTTTTAGGATTAATGCGAATGTCCTTCGGGCATAACCGATGAAATAGCTGCCAGTTTTACCTGATAAACACCTTTGGTAACTACTTTATCTCCCTCGTTTAATCCCGAAAGGATTTGCACCCTTTCGCCGTTATTCTGACCAAGAGTTACCTCTTATATCCTTCTTCGTCGAGTTGCAGATAAACAAAATGAAGTCCTTGTTCTTCCGTAACAGATGACACCGGAATGGACAGTACATTTTCTTGTGGGCTTGATAATAAAAAAACCTCGGTAAATGAGCCGGGAATAATATCGCCTACATTGTCAAACTCAAATGTTACCGGAATATAAAATGACTGCTGACCGGAGGCTTTTCCGAATGACAATAAGCGCCCGTTCAGGTCTGAAAGTTTGTAAACCACATCATCATACGCAGCCTTAAAATTTGCACTGCTTATATTTTTAAGCGTTTTGTAATGGTTTTCTGAAACCTCTGCCCGTAATTGTAAACGTTTATTCTGGGAAACGGTAGCAATCGGTTGTCCGACCGAAACGTACTCTCCCTGACTAACCATTCTATTTTTGATATATCCGCTGATAGGAGAAGTAACACTTACACCGCTGGCTGTTATATCAGATGCCTGCGCCTGATAAACGGTTTTCGCTGTCTCATAGCGCAGTTTAGACTGTTCGTCGTCTTTTGCAGATATAATCTGGTCTTTGATAAAGGCTACTACTCCTTTCATAAAGCATTCATAGGCACTTTGCGTTTCTTTGTCAGCGATTCAGCGATTAAAAATTCTCTTGCAGTTTTCGATCTGTACAGGAAGTGAAGGTGCCCTCTCCCTGTCGAACGGTTTGTAACTGCTCGATAAAAAAAGTTCTCCCATGTGCATA
>JAIRKZ010000166.1 GCA_031259845.1 Tannerellaceae bacterium
ATTTTATCAGCTTTTCCCTGAACGGCCCCCTGATCGTGACGGCAGGATTCCCGGAAGCAGCTTCGCCCGGGGTTATCCAGCCTCTTTGAAGCATCCTTTTAACGGCGTCTCTATAGAAAGCATGGAAAGCCGGCTTGATTTGCGTTCCGTTAAAATGATGATGCGCCTGTTTGGGCGCGGAAATGATAGAGGAAAGGAAAACACATTCGCCAAGGTTTAATTCGGAAGGTTCTTTGGCAAAATAATAACGTGAGGCTTCCGTTACGCCGTATACATTGTCACCCCATTCAATAATATTCATATATACTTCAAACATCCGTTGCTTGGACGTAAGGCGGCAGGTTTCTATCAGCCATACAATCATGATTTCTTCCAGTTTGCGGGAGATGGTTTTGCTGTGATTGAGGAAAACATTTTTTACTAATTGCATACTCAACGTGCTTCCTCCGCGGGCAAAACGCCGTTCCGTTATGTTTTGCGCCAGCGAACGCTCGAAAGCCTCCGGTATAAAGCCTGCATGGTGCATGAAGCCTGCGTCTTCGGCGTGCATAATAGCATAGGGGAGATAGTGGGATATCGACCCGTATGGACGGAAATCCGGGTTTTCATATCCCAGCCTGGTGGTACGGACAGGCCGGCCTTCTTTAGAAACAACGAGGCTGAACGGGTTGTTCATTTGTCGTAAATCCGTGTTTCCATACCGCAGGATACGGAAGTTTCTGGACTGTAGGGTAGATTCAAACCGCAGATTTTCCACATTCGCCATATCTACATCCAGGAAAAAATGGTATGTCATAATGCCTTCTGCTTTCAATCCTTCTATGGAATGGAACATATCTTCGGGGATAGATGAAAGAAGAGCTTCTGCCGGAAAATCTTTTTTGTCTAATGCAGCTCTGATGCGCCAGCCTTTATTTTTCTCTATTCTTATAGAAGGATTCAGTTTTAGTTGATTAAGGTAGAGGCTTGTCGTGCTGCTGTCTATTTCTAAAAAGTCTTTTCCTATGTCTATTGTATAATTAATGAATCCCCTGTCTAATACGATTGTATCGGGAGAAATAAGTTCGTGGTATATGGCAAGTCCTTTTATACCGGCCTTTCCCTGTACCGTTTGGATACCGGTCTGTTTTTCTTTACGGCTTAGTTCGAGGGCCAGCGTGTCAAACAGAACCTTGGCTCCCCATTTTTCTTCAACGAAGGGAAGCGCTATCTTTTTTGCCGTATCTTTCGTATAAAGGCGGAGGCAGAGAGGCTGCCCTTCCTCCGGCAAGGTTCCCGAACATATCCATTCGTTTTCCACCCGATGCTTTTTGCTCCGGATTTCCATTACGAATGAGTTGCCTTCTATTTTAAGTACAGGAATATCTACTGTCTGTTGCTTTTCTTTGCCCCGGTAAACGGCCTTCAGGTTATGAATCGTTGTATTTGAAGGAATCGAACGGGAGAGAGTTTTTACGATTCTCTCTGCTTTGGTAATATAATCGTTGCCGGTGAATGATATGGAGTCCGTACCGGAAGCATCGTCCGGTTTAAAACGGATGGTTACTTTATCCGCTCCGAGTTGCTGTATGGATATCTTTTTACTTAAAAGTAGCCCGGCGTCTGTTTTTATATGAATGGAATTTGCTGTTGCTACCGGTTCCGGGTTGTCAGGCGTACGGATGGTAAGCCCTTTTACCTGCGCTTTATTCAAGCCTTTCAGTACGATAGCTTTGTATTGTATGATAAATCCATATTGCTTTTCTATTGCTTGCAGTTCCGGTTCGATAAGGAATCGTATAAACATATCGCCGCTCTTGGAGATAACTACTGTCAGGAGCAATAGGATAATGGCGGTAAGCTGGTATTTATGGTATGTTATTTTCATGTCCTTGTATTAAAAGCTAATCCTCACTTTTGTTCCTTTACCTAAGGCCGAAGTGATGGCAACTTCCGCTCCATAGATGCGGAGGATGCGGATTGAGAGGCTCAGGCCGATACCATTGCCGACGTATCCCCTTGTATTGGTTGCCCGGTAAAAGGGCTGGAATATCCGGCTCAATTCTTCGGAAGGGATGCCGATTCCCTGGTCTTCTATTTCCAAAACGCTTCCCCTGAGGCGTATTTCCACTGTTTTATCCCCGGAGTATTTGAGGGCGTTTCCTATGATATTCTCTAATGCCGTTTTCAGCAGTTGGGGATTTATTTCCAGGTTGAATGCAAAACTGTCGGGGGAGAACTGGATTCTTTTCTCCATAAACTGCATTAGAAATTCGGCGAGGAAGATGGGTTCCGAGGCTGTTTTCAAGATTTCTTCTTCCCCCTTCGACAGAAACATCAAATGCCTCATTAAGCGGATAATCCGTTTGCTCTCGGATAATATGCGCTGTAAAGAGCTTTGATACTCGGCAGGCGTACGTTCGCGCATCAGGGTAATTTCACATTCTCCCTGAATGGCTGTCAGCGGATTATTCAGTTCATGGGAGGCATTGCCGATGAATGCTTTTTCACTTTGATATGTATTGTCTATGTGCTCTGTGATATAGGCGGCATAGCGTTTGCCGACAAAGTAAATAAGTACGCCGTTTAGCAGCAAAAAGCCGACAAACAGCCATATCCTGTAAGGGAGGAATACCTGCGGGAAGAGGACAAGTAACACATAAAAAATGATAGATATCACCGTGATAACGCCTACGGTAAGGCAGGTATAATAATATGCGATTCGTTTGGCGGGCATCATGCTTCTATCATATAGCCGATACCGGATACCGTCCGTATCATTTTATGGGCGGAGTCTTTATCAATCTTTGTCCGCAGGTAGTTTACGTATACGTCTACTACGTTCATGTTGCGGTCGGCTTCCTTGTCCCATACCTGTTTGATGATGTTTTCGCGGCTGAGCGGGTTTCCCTGATTCAGCATCAGGTATTCGAGCAGGCGGTATTCGCGGACGGTCAGGTTGATGTATTGGCCGTTTCGTAGCACGCGGCGGTTTTCGATATCCAGCATAAGGCTGCCGCAAACCAATGTCCGGCTGTTATTCGTATAATCCGGGCTGGTGCGGCGAAGTAGCGCCTGGATACGCGATTCCAATTCCCGGAAACTGAATGGTTTCACTATATAATCATCTGCTCCGGCTGCCAGGCCTTTCACGATGTCGTCCGTAGCGCCCAAAGCCGTCAGCATAACCACCGGTGAAGCGTAACCATACGCTTCACGGTATCTGCGGCATAACGCTAAGCCATCCATTCCAGGCATAATGATATCAACTATTAAAAACTGAAAACGTTCCTGCCGGATAAGTTCCCAACCAGCTTCGCCGTCGTGGGCTACCCTTACTTCGTGCCCGAACTCCCGTAGCCCCCTTTCAATAAAAGAAGCTATATTTATTTCATCTTCTATTACTAATATCTTAGCCACGGTTATTTATAGTCCGGTTGCTTCCATCCATATAGTAGCCATCAACTGCCTGCCGGGCAGATCAGGGTGTACGCCGTCATAAGACCAGTAACGGGCGGGGGCTTGCTTCATCGCTGCGTCAAAACCGGCTTGGAAGGGTACGAAAACGGCGTTGAATTCTGTTGCCAGTTTCCGGGCTATCGCACGGTATTCGTCGAATTTGGGAAACCATTTTTCCTCTTCTATTGCCGAACCTCCTTTTAATGCAAAAGGTTCGCATATTACCAATTGGGTAGCGGGCGACTTCTCTTTGGTATATTTCAGGAGGGCGCGATAGTCGTTTTCATATACTTCGGCTGTGCCTTTGTAGCCTCCTGTTAAGGTGTGCCAGTAGTCGTTTACGCCAATCAGGATACTTAATACTTCAGGTTGGAAAGCCAGGCATTCCATTTCCCAGCGGTCGCGAAGCTGGTACACCTTATTGCCGCTGATTCCCCTGTTATATATTTTCAATTGCTTGCCGGCATGTTGGGCCAATAGTTGTGCTGCAATATAAAGGCTGTAGCCAAAACCCAACTGTTCCTGGGTATTACAGTTATTATTACCATACGTCCTTCCCGCGTCGGTAATAGAATCGCCCTGCATGAGGACAACGGCATCTTTCTTCAACGCTATCTTCGGAGCATTTACCCCCGGTTGCTCATTTACAACAGCCTTTGCCAATTCCGGTAGCATTAGCGCCCCCGCTCCGGCCAATACGCTCTTCTTTAAGAAATCTCTCCTCGAATTTTTCATAAGACGAATTAATTTAAGTTTACGATTGGTAATTGTTTTACATCACCTTTTAATTGATGCACAAATCTATTAAAAATTTGGGGTAATAGCATCAAAATAATGTATTTATTAGTTATGCGAATCGCGTACACGGGCTGTACCATCGCATATACGGGGCTGCCAGGAAAAGCGTAGGGTAATTTATACCGCTTCAAAAGCTTGCTGCAAATCGTTAATCAGGTCGTCTACATGCTCCAGGCCGATAGACAAGCGGATGGTTTCGGGATAAATACCTGCACGCAATAATTCGTCGTTATCCATTTCGTGGTGCGTAACGCATGGTGCGTTGATAATCAGCGAGCGGGCGTCGCCGATATTGGGATGATACGAGAAAACGTTCAGCGATTTAATAAAGCGGTAAATCTCTTCCTTGCTGCCTGCATGTCCGAATGAAAAGACGCCGCCTGTACCGAGCGGCAGGTATTTTCCAGCTCGCGCTTTATTTCCGTTGTCGTCTATGGCAGGATGGCTTACCCATTTTACTTTGGGGTGGGTGGAAAGATATTGGGCAACTTTTACGGCCGATTCGCTTTGTTTCTTTATCCGTTCGCTCAGCGTTTCTATTCCCTGTAGAATCAAAAAGGCGTCGAAGGGGGAGAGGGATGCCCCGAGCAACGTAAGATAATGCGTACGAACCCTGCCGATAAACGGGAAACGGGGAAAAGTTTCTACCACGTTTCTATTTCCGAAGATATGGACTGGTTTTCCGAAATGAGGATGTCGCCCTGCCAACCAATTGAACTGGCCGGTCTCGAGGATTATGCCGCCGATAACCGATCCGTGGCCGCTCAGAGCCTTTGTGGCCGAATAAACAACTATATCCGCTCCATACTTTACCGGATTCAATAAATAGGGGGTTGCCAGGGTATTATCTACAATCAGGGGCAGTCCGTTTTGATGTGCCAGGTCTGCAATTGCTTCTATGTTGGCGATAACGCTCAACGGGTTCGAGATGGTCTCTAAAAAGATAGCCCGGGTATCTTCTTTGATAAGACTTTTGATTTCGTCCAGATTGTTTATATCCTGCACAATATCTATTCCTACTCCCAGATTGGGGTAGAGCTTTTTGTACGCATCAAATGTTCCGCCGTATATTTGGGCAGCGGCTATGATTCTTCCTCCTTCGGCTACATTAAGGATGGCAAAAGATACGGCAGCCATACCCGAGGCCAGAGCCACGGCTGCATTAGCATGGTCTAATGCGGCAACACGGGCTTCGAGAGCAGCTACCGTGGGGTTTGAGATACGGGAGTAGAGGAAGCCTGTTTCTTCAAACTTACTTAACCGATCGGCTCTTTCGGGGCTGACTGCGTGAAACGAAGCTGTTTGATAAATAGGAACTTGTATTGAATTGTTGTGCTCTTTGGGAGAATATCCTGCATGTATTCTCAAGGTGTCGAAATGTAAATCTTTTTGTGTACCCATTAGTTGTTGTCAGCGTTATTGCCTCTGTATTTATCCGGCGCAAAGATAGGCAATGGGAATTGTTTATGAAATACCATATTTGTGGTATTTTAATTGCCAACATTTTTTTTAACAGATGTTTTTTTAGTAAACGGAATGTATTAAACATGCTGACACAGATTGACACCTCTTTCGAAACGCCTGAATCGTAAAGGGCATACATTTAACAGTTTATTATAACAAGTCTGAGGCGAGTTCTGCCAGTTTGCTGCGTTCGCCTTTTAGCAGGTTGATATGGGCAAAGATGTCTTGTCCTTTCATTTTGTCTATCATATAGGCCAGGCCATTGCTTTGGGCGTCGAGATAGGGGGAATCTATTTGCTGGATGTCGCCGGTAAAGACCATCTTGGAGCCTTCGCCGGCGCGGGTGATGATGGTTTTTATTTCATGGGGCGTAAGGTTCTGCGCCTCGTCTATGATGCAATAGGTGTCGGAAAGGCTTCTGCCGCGTATGAAGGCGAGCGCTTCTATTATTAATTGGTTGTTTTTTTGCAACTCGTCTATTTTGCGGGCTTCGCTTCCTCCCTGTCCTGTTTGCGCCTTGATTACGTTCAGGTTATCAAACAGGGGTTGCATGTAGGGGGCTATTTTCTGTTTTTCGTCTCCGGGGAGGAAGCCGATGTCTTTATTGGCTAGGGCTACGATGGGGCGAGCCAGCAGGATTTGCTTGTACTGGTTTGCCTGTTTGAGCGCTGAAGCGAGGGCGAGGAGGGTTTTTCCTGTCCCGGCTTTTCCGGTGAGGCCTACCAATTTTATATCCGGATCGTTCAGTATTTCAAAGGCAAAGCTTTGTTCGGCATTGCGGGGCTGGATGCCATAGTTCGTCCCTTTTTCCACCTTTTTTACTTTTCCTGTGAATGGATTGTATCTTGCTAATACAGAGTTTCGTGCGCTCTTCAATATAAAGCATTCGTTTGGGTGGAGGGCGGCCTTCAGATGCAGTGTATCCAGGTCCAAGCCTTCGGGCGTGGCGTATAGTTTATCTATCGCAGCGGGGTCTATATCGCTGTATGTTTCGTGGGCGCGACCGAATACATCTACGTTTACTACCTTGTCTGTACTGTAATCTTCCGCTTCTATTCCCAGGGAGCGGGCTTTCATACGGAGGTTTATGTCTTTGGTGACAAGGATTGTTTTCATTCCGGGGTGTGCCTGCGATACGGTCCATGTGCATGAGAGGATGCGGTGGTCGGGGATAAACTGAGGGAACGACTGGGCTATTTTCTCCTGGAATTTGTCGCCGGCTACTACGAAGAGCGTACCCATTCCGGGCCCGAGGAGGGCTCCTTTTACAAAGAGGTCGCTATCGGTTATTGCATCCATCTGGCGTACAAACTCGCGGGCGTTGTAATTGATTTGTTCGCTTCCTTTCTTGAATTTGTCAAGCTCTTCCAGTACTACGATGGGGAGGTAGACGTCGTTCTCCTGGAAATTCCCGATACATTTATAATCGTGCAGGATAACGTTCGTGTCTAATACAAAGTTCTTCTTTCCGCCCTGTTTCTTCTTTGTTTCCATGGCTGTTTTTGTTTTTTAATTATTTTCCGCACCGCGTGTTGTCTGTTAAAAACGGGCATTCCCCGGACGCAGTTTAGTAAGTTACCGCTAAGGTACAAATTTCTTTTCACCGGAGGAAGCGTAACACTTCGCAAAACCGGCGTTTTACAGGATTTACGTATTATTATATATGTTTAACCGGATGATGGCCCCTCCGGGCTGAAATTTACTTTTTATAACAATTCCTTCGTTTTAACATTTGCAACGCTTTTTCACCTTCCGGGGGCTTGTTGTACGGTTACCCGCAGGGGCTCCTCTATTGCGCGGGCGAAGCGTTCTACGGCGCGAAACCAGTCGTTATCTGTGGGGAATTTCCACTTGCTCCAGCCTCCTCCGAAATAGTAGGTAAGCGTATCGCCAGGCTTGTATGCGGTGGTGAGTACGAAGTGTTTATCTACATGTTCGGGGTTGCTTCCGCCAGGCATGCAAACGGCTGTGTAGCAGCGTCCGGCGGGTAGCCCGGCCTCCGACACGGCTTGTTCGGCGTAGGCAATTACAGGGTATTTTTCGCTGATAAATTCGGTGCCTTCACCGTTATGCAGGAATATGCCGGCGGCAAGGCGGATAGGGGCGTCTTCTCCTTCATACGTTACGAGGACTTTGTTGAAGAGGCTACCTGCGCTGACGGTTATGGTGAGGGATTGCCGGTAGGTTTTGCCGTCTACCTGCACGGAATCGTAGGTGAGGGTGAATTCGGAACGCAAGGGGCCTGTGAAGGCTACGTGCTGCGCAGTATAGTGACCGCCTACCCAAAGACGCGAGGTATAAGGGGATATGCCCCCAGCCCCTAAAGTATGCCCTACGCTGTAGCAGTCTAAACCCAGTCCGCGGTCTACATGGTAGGAGAGACCGTTGCAGAGTTCGTCGTAATAGAATTTGTCTACTACCGGTTCATCGGTGCATTTCAACCAGAGGTCTACGCCGTTGCCGGGGTTTTCGGCGGCCAGGGCCGGCCCATACATGCGGTAGGCGGCCAGGTCGTTCTCCCAGGCTAAGTCGTCTTTGCGTTCGGGCACGTAGCGTGCATACGTTCTGGGTTTTACCTCGCTGGGAACGCCTTTTTCCAAGTAGTATGCAGCCGTGGTGCCTGCCGGTATATCTACGGGGAAGACGAGCGTTGCGGCAAGGCCGTTTTCATACAATAACTGGTAGGGCACTTCGCGCCCTTTGACATCTTTCAATACATAGAGGGCGTTGCCAAAGTCTGCGGAGAGGGCGGAGAGGGCGGAAAGGGCAACTTCTACCGTTTCGCTTTCGCGAGGGAAATCCGAGGGGTTTTCTACCGTAATGGCGGGTCGGTTGGGCGCGCAGGCCGTCAATAACGCGGCGCCCAGGGAATATAACAGTACTTTATTCATGGGAGAATGGGTTTTATATCAAGGAGATGTTAACGCAGTTCTGTTTCTTTGCAGAAGTCCTGGTCTGCATAGTCTATGTTTTCGCCGGCCATTCCCCAGATAAAGGTGTAGTTGGTAGTGGCGGCGGCTGAGTGGATAGACCATTCAGGAGAGATAACAGCTTGGTTGCCAACCATCCAAATATGGCGCGTTTCGGTAGGCTCGCCCATAAAATGGCATACGGCCTGTCCTGGGGGCACTTCAAAGTAGAAGTAGGCTTCCATACGGCGCGTGTGGGTGTGGGCGGGCATAGTGTTCCAGATGCTTCCGGGCTTTAGCTCCGTCATACCCATTTGCAGTTGGCAGGTAGGCAATACTTGCGATACGAGCATCTTATTGATCGTTCGGCGGTTAGCTCCTTCCATCGATCCCATTTCGGCTATGATGGCTTCTGCTTTCGTTATCTTCCTGTCGGGGTAGTTGCGGTGTGCGGTAGCCGAATTGAAGTAAAAGAGGGCCGGCTCCGTGGGGTTGTCGCTCGTAAATACGACCTCCTTTTTGCCCAATCCTATGTAGAGGGCTTCCTTGTAGGCTAATTCGTAGGTTTTGCCGTCAACGGTTACTTTTCCATGTGCGCCGACATTGTAGATACCTATTTCCCTCCGGTCGAGGAAATGACTGGCTTTCAGCGGTTCGATGGTTTCGAGGGGTAGGGGTTCGTTCACCGGCATTATCCCCCCTACGATGAGGCGGTCGTATAGTGTATAGACCATCTTTGCTTTGTTGGGGGCAAAGAGGTTTTCGATAAGGAACTCCTGCCTCAACCGTTTGGTGTCGTATCCTTTTGCGTCTGCCGGATGGGAGGCATAGCGTAATTCATAGGTAGTTTTCATGTTATTATTTTTTTATTAAAAATGACGGGGCAAATATACGGATATTCCCTATAATTGAATGAATGTAGGTTTTATGTTTTATGTTTTGCGATACATTTTTTATCCTTGCCTGAAATATTTCCGGCGTTCGTTTGTCTGTATATATGGAGGCCTCTTTGAAAAGGTAAAAATAATTTGACAAGAAAGTGTACAGATGAGAAGAAATGACAAAATGAGCACCCCTTATGTATGGGCGAATCCCCGGAAATGCAAAGCTTGCTGGATATGCACGGATACTTGCCCGGAGCGGGTGATAGGCAAAACAGGGTTCCTGTGGCACAGGCATATCGTGATAGAAAACGGCGCAGGTTGCAAGGGATGCAGGATGTGTATCCGGGTGTGTCCTTACGGCGTATTTAAGGATGTATAAACCATTAATAATAAAAGGATATGAGAAGATTAAGGTATTTAGCGCCCATTGGTTTCCTGCTTGTTATTGCGGGGTTTGGCGCGGTTGTGATGTCGCTTTGGAACTGGCTGATGCCCGCCTTGTTTGGCCTGGCGGCGATTGGCTACTGGCAGGCAATGGGCCTGTTTGTGCTTACCCGCCTGCTGATAGGCAATATCGGGCCGGGGCATGGGAGGATGATGGCGATGGACCCGGTTCGCAGGAAGTGGATGAAGATGACGCCCGAAGAGCGCGAGGAGTTTATCAACAGGAGGCGCAGGTTTGGCTACGGCGCCTCCTGTTTCCGGGAACCTTTCGGCAATATCTCCCATGAAGAACATTCCGGGGAAAATGAATGAACCGGCAGGCAAGGCCGCTGTGGAAGCGCTTGTAAAAGAGCATCAGACCCGGTTGAAATCGTTTATCGGCAGGAGGGTTTCCAACAGGGAAGATGCCGAAGACATTTTGCAGGATGTGTTTTACCAGTTGATTAAAGCGGTTGAAAATACGGCCGACCCTATTGAACAGGTCACGGCTTGGCTGTATCGTGTGGCGCGTAATATGATTATCAACAGGAGCCATAAGCGGAAGGAGGTGGAGATGCCAGCTTATTCGTTTGATGAAGAGACTGATATGTTGAGCGGCTTTTCTGAAATCCTGTCAGGCGACGATTCTCCTGATCCCGAGGCGGAGTATTTGCGTTCGCTTGTGTGGAAGGAGCTTGAGAGGGCCTTGTCTGAACTGCCGCCCGGACAAAGGGAGGCGTTTGAACTGACCGAACTGGAAGGCTTGCCGGTGAAAGAAGTTGTCCGTATTACAGGCGTGTCCTCCGGCGCTTTACTTTCGCGCAAGCATCATGCCGTTAAGCATCTCCGCAAGCGGTTGGCGGAGTTGTACAGGGAGCTTCTTTATTACTGAGCCGGGCATTGCGTTACATTATGTTTTTGAGGGTGGCTGTGCCTATCAGCCGGTCGTAACGGGTTCCCATGGGGCGGTAGTAGACGTAGATGGCGTACTCATTTTCGGCCTGATAGTTGTTTCCTTCTATCACGCCGGGCTGTGTGCTACCCGTCTCGCCGGGAAGGAAGGCGTACTGGTAATTATAGCTTCCCTGTTTGAGGAGGATGGCTTTCTCGTAGCGGTTGGTTTCGGAGTTGTAGGTCATTTGACTGTTCCCGTCTAACACATTATTGAGGAGGTGACCGTGCAGGTGTACGGCGCCGTCTGGAAAGGGGGGGCAGACCAGGGCGAAATGTACGATGTAGTAATCGGCTTCCGTATCCGGGTCGGTGCAACCACTGCAACGGATAAAGTAACGGCCGTCTTGATCCTGGTCGTACTGGTATGGCTGCCCGCTACGTGGCCTGTCGGTCATAACCTCTACATTATAATAAGGGTTGTGGAACTGTATGCCGGCAATGCCCATGCCGTTGTATTTATTACTGAGGAACTCTATCCTCCGGTATTCGTTGCCTGCTTCAAATATCAGGTCGCGGTTGTTGTCATAGATTAGCCTGTCTCTCAGTATCGTAGATGGTTTCAGTCCGGTTACTGCGTTGTCTCTGCGGTTGTTCTGGAATACGTATATCTTCAGGTCGGTCTGGGGATAGGCAATGGGCACGTTTCGATGATCTATTGCGAAGTTTACCTGCTGGTGTTCGCGGTTGAAGTCTGCCAGGGTATTTCCCGTTATCCCGCCCGATAGCGTAACGAGCGGTTCTTCGATTGAAAAACAGGCGGTGAAGAGTATTTTGTCCGGCTCGTTTTCCCTGTATACGCATACAGCGTAATTGCCTGAGGCTTTAAACCGTACCTCTTCGCTGGGAAGCTGCAGGATGTAATTGGTATATTGGGTGGTAGTATTGACCGAGGTAGCAAAGTCGTCTATCGTCAAACCCTGGAAGCCGTCCATATATTCAATGGGTATAAGCGCCGACTGCGTCCAGTCTGCATCGCAGTGAACAATTGAATAAGCAAAGCGGTTGTAGTTGTGCCCAATCGCATCGAAATTTATTTCTATCCGCTCGCCGCTGTCGAAACGGATAACGGGATCGGACATCATCGTACCGGCCACTTTTACCTGAAGCGTATGAATCTGGTTGGTATTAACGCAGGTATAGTATTTTTCCCGGGCAAATGCATAGGGAAAGAAGCCCGTAAACAGCAATAGGCAAATAGCAAACTGTTTCATATTCATTATCGTTTTATCACGCCCAAAAATAGGGAATTTTTTCTTTATTAATTTCATCCGTCTATATTAAACCTTCAAAATAATATGTACTTTTGCGCTAAATTTATAAAAACAATTTTTGTTAGTCATGGCAAATGTGATAAAGATTAGAAAGGGGTTAGACATTAATCTGAAGGGCAAGGCTTCCGACGTACTGCTAACCGGCAGGCAAAGCGATAGTTACGCTATTGTGCCTGATGGTTATAACGGTATTATCCCCAAAGTAACCGCAAAGGCGGGAGATAGGGTAAAAGCCGGTTCTGTTGTAATGACAGATAAGAACCGTCCGGAGATTAAATTTGTTTCGCCTGTAAGCGGCGAAGTTACCGCCGTCAATCGTGGGGAGAAGCGCAAAGTTCTTAGTATTATTGTTAAACCAGACGCCGAGCCTGCCTACGTTGAGTTTGGTCAAAAGAATGTTTCTTCGTTGAAGGCTGGGGAGATTAAAGAGGCTATCCTCGAAGCCGGTATATGGCCGTTTATCAGGCAACGCCCGTATGATATCGTGGCATCGCCTTCGGATACGCCGCGCGACATTTTTGTTTCTACTTTTTATTCTGCCCCATTGGCTCCAAACTTCGACTATATTGTAAAAGGGCAGGAGGCTGATTTTCAGACAGGATTAGACGCGCTTGCCAAACTAACGCCCGGCAAGGTGTACGCAGGTGTAAGGAAAGGCTCTTCCATAAAAACCGCCGGCGCCGAAGCGATTGAAGTAGAAGGCCCCCATCCGGCAGGCAATGTGGGCGTATTAATCAACCAGACGAAGCCGGTGAATAAAGGCGAAACCGTTTGGACCCTGAATCCGGACGACGTACTGCTTATTGGCCGCTTATTTAATAAAGGTATAGCAGACTTCAGCCGGCTGGTAGCTATCACCGGTTCGGAAACAACCGAAAGGGGATATATCAAAACCATCGCAGGCTGCACGATCAAGAGCCTCGTAGACGGGAAAATACTTGAAGGCAAAGAGCGCCTCCGTATCATCAGCGGAAACGTTTTATCCGGTCGCAAAGTAAGCAAGGACGATTACCTGTATGCCTGCGACAACCAGGTTACCGTAATACCGGAAGGCGACGACGTAGACGAATTTCTCGGATGGGCCATGCCCGGCTTGGGGAAATACAGCATGAGCCATACCTACCCGGCATGGCTGGCGGGCAAAAAGAAAGAATACGTGATAGACGCCCGCATAAGGGGAAGCAAGCGCGCCATGATTATGTCTAACGAATACGATAAGGTATTCCCTATGGATATTCTGCCTGAGTATCTGCTGAAGGCAATCATTGCCTTCGACATTGACAAGATGGAGAACCTTGGGATATACGAAGTAGCTCCCGAGGATTTTGCCCTGTGCGAATTTGTAGACACGTCGAAGATCGAAATACAGAAAATTGTACGTAACGGCTTGAATCTGTTGTACAAAGAAATGAATTAATAACATAAAATTTATAACACATTGAAAGCGTTAAGGAATTATCTCAACAAGATTAAGCCTAACTTTGAAGAAGGAGGGAAGCTGTCGATGTTCCGCTCTGTTTTTGACGGTTTTGAAACATTTCTATTTGTTCCGAACACAACCTCAAAATCAGGCGTGCATATACACGACAGTATCGATTCAAAGCGTACCATGACCATTGTGATTATCGCTTTGATACCGGCTTTACTTTTCGGAATGTATAATACCGGGTATCAACATAATCTGGCTATAGGCGCCAACCCGGGTTTTTGGATGACTTTTCTTTTTGGTTTTTTGGCCGTACTGCCTAAAATCATTATTTCGTATGGCGTAGGATTGGGTGTTGAATTTGTAGTAGCCCAATGGAAGAAGGAAGAAATACAGGAAGGTTTC
>JAIRKZ010000172.1 GCA_031259845.1 Tannerellaceae bacterium
TTTATCGACCTCTACGCCGAACGCGAGAAAAGCCGCGGCGACGCCGAACGCCTGGGAACCATGAAAGAGGTGCGCCCCAGGACCGACAAAGCCTTCGCCAAATTTATTGAAGCGCTCGAAGCGCTCGAAATTTCATATACCATCACCGGCAACGCCGCAATGGTAGAGCTGTCAGGACAGATTATCGACAAGGTGAACGACACGGTGAAGCAATACGAAACCATCGTCGCCCGCCGGGGAGGAGCCACTTCCGGCAAGGGCAAACCCGGCGATGATGAAGACGAGGGCGATTATGACGGCGGCGGCGACCTTCCCGAAACGCCCGGCGACGGCGTCCCCTCCCTGGCCGTAGCCTCGCAGGAAGTACTTTCCGACACGGCGATGTACGTTTACCCGGCCAACGTTGCCGCTTTTGCCCAGGCTCTTTACCCGGCTGCTGCGGGAGGCGTGCTTGTGCTCAAGCAGGCCGGCGAAGCGCCCGTGCTCTTTCCCGTAACGGGCTTTAAGACGGAGAGCGAGGGCGGCGCGGATGCGGTTAAGGCCCTTGAAGTAGCCTCTCCGTCGGCCAACCATTCTTTCATCTCCCCCTTCACCGGCGAAGGCCCCTGCGAGGCGTGGGTAGAGAAAGACGGCGAGGAGCTGGCGCGCTTTACCGGCATGGCTTATCCCCTCATGCTGGTTCTCGACGCCCGCTGACGACGTCCCCCTGCCGGCCATACGAAACGGATGTCCCTGCAATCTCCTCTAAACAACGGGGGAGGACTGCTGGGACAATCGTTTAAAGGGAGGGACAAATATCCTTAAATCTGACGAATCATTTAATCATACAAACCATCCCCGTCTCCCGGATTTGGCGGAACTTTGCCCCGGCGCGAAAAAAGTAACCGGTAAGCGGGTGAACCCTTTCAGGCCGATCGTCGAATATAATCCGTCATTCGTCGGCAATAATTTGTAAACAGACGGGTTATGTTCTTTGATACAGATCTATTACCGTACTTTTACCGTGCAAATGATTCATTACTTATAACAACCCTATTTTAAATGAAACGATTAGAATTTGGCAAAAAGATGATGATGCGGGCGGCGTTCGCCTTGCTGCCGGCCCTGGTTTTCGTCCCGGCCCCGGCGCAGGAGCAACCGCTGGCGCTAAACCTGGAAAAAGCGCTCGAGATTGCCATGAGCGAAAATCCAACCGTAAGGGTGGCCGAACAGGAAGTAGAGAAGAAGAAATATGCTAAGAAAGGAGCGTATGCCGCATTGTTTCCACAAGTTAACTTCGGCGCCGACTATTCGCGCACGCTGAAAAAGCAGATTGTCTATTTTGGCGAAAGCGGCGGTTTTGACTCCATGTTCGAGCCTTTAATTACCGGGTCGGAAAAGCTGATATCCGCCTACGTGCCCGGCTATACCCCCGGCGCCCTGGCAGCCGCTATCGGCGAAGCCTCTGCAGAAGCCTCCGCGGGCGCCAGTTCAGACGGAGGGATGGAGATGGGCCTTTCAAACAACTGGGGCTTTGGCTTTACGGCGGGCATGCCCTTGATAAACGCCGCCTTATGGAAAAGCCTGTCTATTTCGGGGCAAGACGTAGAATTGGCCATAGAGCAGGCACGCTCGTCAAGGATAGAGCTTACCTGCCAGGTGAAAAAGGCTTACTTCAGCGTGCTGCTGGCCAATGATTCGTATACCGTCTTTAAGGAAAGCTATGATAATGCGATGACAAACTTCCTGGACATCAGGCAAAAATACGAACAGGGCCTGGTGGCCGAATACGATTTAATCCGCGCCGAGGTAGCCGTGAAGAACGTAGAGCCAAACATGCTGCAAGCCGCAAACGCCGTTACGCTGGTAAAATGGCAATTGAAAGCCCTCATGGGCATAGACCTGGATTTACCCGTTGAGTGCGAAGGCCGGTTGACAGACTTTGAAGCAGAACTGTTTGCCGATTACATCACCGCCACAGCCAATGCTTCGCTTGACGATAATACCAATCTGAAGCAATTGGATATACAAAACGAACAACTGGAAAATACCCTCAAGCTACAGAAGTTCGACTTCCTGCCCACGCTTTCCCTCAGCGCGGCATATAACTGGAATGCCATGAACGAAGATTTCAAATTCAAAGACTACCGCTGGAACCCTTATTCAATGATAGGCGTGTCGCTCTCCTTCCCGGTCTTCACCGGGGGAAGCCGGATGCAGAAAGCCAATCAGACAAAAGTTACCATCACCCAGCTGCAATTACGGAAAGAAGATTTGCAGCGCAGCCTGCAATTGCTGGTAAGGCAGTCGCTCGACAATATGAATACCTGCATCAAACGCTACGGAGCCGCCCAAAAAGGCGTGGAACAGGCCGCGCGCGGCTATATGATTGCACAGAAACGCTACGACACAGGCGCGGGGACATTGCTGGAAATGAACGACGCCTCCCTTGCGATGACACAGGCCAAATTGAACTTCAACCAGGCCATTTATGATTATGTAACAGCCAAATCCGATTTGGAAAAAACATTGGGTAAACAAGCAAATTAAGATGAATACAACAATAACAAACCATAACGACAGGATGATGAATACATTTAAGTTCGTACCGCTAATAACAGCATTTGCCCTGCTATCATGCGCCGGCGAAAAGAAAGAAACAGCTACGGTGGAAGAAAAGGTGAAAGTGAAAGTAGAAACCGTACACAAACAGAAGGTGGAACAAATAAGCGAATTTACCGCTACCGTTCAGGCCAACGCTATCAACGAGATTGCCCCCCAGTCGCCCGCCCGCATCCGCAAGCTGCACGTAGAAACGGGAGACCCCGTACAGGCCGGGCAGCTGCTGGCCACGATGGACGACGCCGGCCTGAAACAGGCCAGGATACAGATAGACAATCAGGAAACCGAATTTAAACGGATAGACGAACTCTATAAAGTGGGAGGCGTGTCCAAATCGGTATGGGATGCGCAGAAAGCCGCGCTCGACGCCAGCCATACCGCCCTTGCAAACCTGGAAGAAAACAATCAACTGATTAGCCCCCTCGCCGGCGTAGTGACCGCCCGTAACTATGACAACGGCGATATGTATGCCGGCCTTCCCGTATATGTGGTGGAGCAAATCCGCCCCGTAAAATTGATAGTGAACGTATCCGAAAGTTTCTATACAAGGGTGAAGAAAGGGATGGACGCCGCAGTGAGGCTCGACGTATACGCCCAGGAAACCTTCCCCGGCAAAATCCACCTGGTATATCCCACGATAGACCCCGCTACGCGCACCTTCTCCGTAGAAATACGCCTCGGCAATCAAGACGGGCGGATACGCCCGGGGATGTTTGCCCGCGTTACGATGAACTTCGGCGCACAGGAACACGTTGTAGCGCCCGACCAGGCCATCGTAAAGCAAGCCGGCTCGGGCGACCGCTATGTATACGTATATAAAGACGGGGCGGTGAGCTACGACAAAGTGAAGCTGGGCCGCCGCATGGGCAACCGCTACGAACTGCTGGAAGGCGTAGCAGACGGAAGCCAGGTGGTAGTGGCCGGCCAAAGCCGCCTGTCGAACGGCATGCAGGTAGAAGTTGTTAATCAATAAACCAGTAAATCAGTTCGTATGAGTTTATATTCAATTGCGGTTAAAAAACCGGTCTCTACGGCGCTCGTATTCGTGGCCGTAGTTATTTTAGGACTCTTTTCGCTCACCAGACTGTCTATCGACCTGTTTCCGGAGATAGAAACAAACATGGTATTGGTGATGACCGCCTATCCCGGCGCCAGCGCTGCCGATATAGAAACCAATCTGTCCAAGCCCCTGGAAAACGTGCTCAACAGCGTGAGCGACCTGAAAGACATTACTTCGCAATCCAAAGAAAATATGTCTATCGTTATGCTCGAATTTGAATTTGGTACAGACATCGACGTAGCCACCAATGACATCCGCGACAAGCTCGACATGGTTACCTCCATACTGCCCGACGGGGCCGAAACCCCCATCATCTTTAAATTCGGGACGGAAGACATCCCCATCCTCATCCTTTCGGTAACGGCCCGGGAAAGCATGAATGCCTTGTACAAGATACTCGACGACAAGGTGGCCAACCCCCTGGCGCGTATCAAAGGCGTGGGCGCCGTTTCCGTATCTGGCGCTCCCATACGCGAGATACAGGTGTATTGCGACCCCTATAAGCTGGAGGCCTACGGACAGTCGGTAGAAGGTATCTCGTCTGTCATTGCGCAGGAAAACAGGAATACCCCCGGAGGCATGATAGATATCGGGTCTAACACATACGCCCTGCGCGTGCAGGGAGAATTTACAGACGCTTCGCAGATACTGAACCTGGTTATCGGCAACCAGGGCGGGAAACCCGTCTACCTGCGCGACGTAGCCCGCGTGGCCGATACCGTGGAAGAACGCATGCAGGAGGCTTACAACAATGGCAGGCCGGGCGGCATGATTATCGTACAGAAGCAATCCGGCGCCAATTCGGTAAGTATCTCCAGGCTGGTAAAAGAGAAGCTGCCGGAATTGAAGGCCGGGCTGCCCTCTGATGTGGAACTGGACGTAATTATAGACACGTCTGTCAATATAATGAACACCATCAATAGTTTGGTGGAGACCATCCTGGTGACGTTCGTCATCGTTATGCTGGTGGTGTTCCTCTTCCTCGGACGCTGGCGGGCCACGTTTATCATCATCCTTACAATCCCTGTCTCGCTGATTGCCGCCTTTGCCTATTTGCTGGTATCTGGCAATACGTTGAATATTATCTCGCTCAGTTCGCTCTCCATCGCCATCGGTATGGTGGTAGACGACGCAATCGTAGTGCTCGAAAACGTAACGACCCATATTGAACGGGGCAGCCGGCCCAAACAGGCGGCCGTATATGCTGCCAATGAAGTGGCCATCTCCGTGATTGCCTCTACCCTTACCATGCTGGCGGTATTCCTGCCCCTTACGATGGTGACCGGTATGGCGGGGATATTGTTCAAACAGTTGGGCTGGATTGTAAGCATCATCATGATTGTATCCACGCTGGCTGCCCTTACGCTCACCCCCATGCTCAGCTCGCAAATGCTTCGCCTCAATCCGAAGAAGGGCAAATTATTCATACTGCTCTTTACCCCCGTAGAAAAAGCATTAGACGGGCTCGACAACCTTTACGCGCGTTTCCTGGACTGGTGCGTAAAACACCGGAAAACCGTTATCGCCGGAGCCGTCTTGATTTTCGCAGGCAGCATGTTCTTAATCCCTGCGATTAAGACGGAGATGTTCCCCACGCAAGACAATGCCCGCATCGCCGTCTCCATCGAATTGCCCATAGGCACGCGGCAGGAGATTACCAGGGAGCTGGCCCTGAATATCAATCAGGAATTTACCGGGAAATATCCGGAGATAGAGATGATCAGTTTCAGCGAAGGACAGGCGGGTACGGATAATACGTTTGCCCAGCTCAGCGCCAACGGCACGCACATTATCGAATTTAATATCTCTTTATACAGCGTAGGCGTCAGGCAGGAGATGAGCGGAAGCAACCGGGGCCTGGTAGAGATATGCGAATCCATGCGGCGCGACCTCGACGCATACGCCGAAATCAAAAAGTATGAAGTATTGGCCGGCGGCGGAATGAGCATGGGCGGCGAAACCTCCGTAGACATCGAAATCTATGGGCACGACTTTGAAGAATCGGATAAGGTGGCGGCCGGAATCGCCGCGCGGATGAGAAATTCCAGCGCCGTTTCACAGGTAAACATCAGCCGCGAAGACTATATCCCCGAATACCAGATAGACTTCGACCGCGAAAAGCTGGCGCTCAACGGCCTGAACGTCTCCACCGCCGCCCTGTATCTCCGAAACCGCATCAACGGCTCCGTCGCCACCCAATACCGCGAAGACGGCGACGAATACGACATCCGCGTACGCTACGCCCCCGAGTTCCGCCAATCTATCGACGATCTCGAAAACATCGTCATGTATAACAATCTGGGACAAGGCGTGCGCATCCGCGATGTGGGCAAAGTGGTAGAGCGGATGACGCCTCCTACCATCGAGCGTAAGAACCGCGAACGCGTCGTCACCGTCTCCGCCATCGCTGCGCAGGGAGCTGCATTAAGCGACGTGGTAGCCACTGCCAACCGCGAAATAAGAAGTATGGATATACCCTCGGGGCTAAGCTGGAGCATCAGCGGAGCCTACGAAGACCAGCAAGACACCTTCCGCGACCTGGGCATACTGATGGCGTTAATCATTATCCTTGTATTCATTGTAATGGCCACTCAGTTCGAATCGCTTGTAGACCCCTTTGTTATCATGTTCACCATACCATTTGCCGTTACGGGAGTGCTTTTAGGTTTATCCATCACGCAAACGCCCCTGGGGGTAATGGCTTTAATCGGGCTTATTATGCTGATGGGTATCGTAGTAAAGAATGGTATTGTGATTATAGACTATATGATTCTTTGCCGGGAAAGAGGGCAAAGTATCATTACGGCAGCCGTAACAGCCGGCAGGTCGCGCCTTCGCCCGGTATTGATGACAACGCTGACAACCGTATTAGGTATGCTTCCCTTGGCATTAGGCACAGGCGAAGGCGCAGAGATGTGGCGTTCGATGGGTATGACTGTTGCCTGGGGGCTTTCGGTTTCCACCCTGATTACGCTGGTATTGATTCCTGTAGTCTATTGTATTTTTGCAGCAAACGGCGTAAAGCGCAGAAGAAGGAAATTCGCCAAATTACGTCTTCTTGAACAACGTTAAAAAAAACAGTATCAAATGAAAGCAGTATTTATATCATTCAATCAAGCCTATTACGAGATGATCCTGTCCATAATGGACCGCAATAACATCCGGGGCTTTACTTACTGGGAACAAGTACAGGGACGCGGCTCTAAAAACGGGGAACCTCATTACGGAAGCCATGCCTGGCCTACCTTAAACTCGTCTGTATTAACGATTATTGAGAGCAGGCAGGTAGACAATTTCCTGGATTTATTAAAGAATCTGGATAAACAAACAGAAGCGCTGGGTTTACGCGCTTTTGTTTGGAATGTTGAACAAAGTATCTGAACAGGTATTGTTCGTTAGTATTATAATTACAATACCATACAATACAATGCCATAGTACGCTTAATTTGTTTTTTTTTCGAACTTTAAGTTGTATCTTTGGGCAGTTAAAAGATGCGCTATTTTAATACATCAGTGTTAAAGATATGCATCAGGGTGGAATCGTAACATATTAATAAAATACTATGAACAAATATCTGCATCAAGTATTCCTATTTGAAAAAGACGAAAACGTGGGTTCCATGCTTCAGGAATTCATGCAAATGAATGGTTTCCCTTCTGTAAGGTTTTCTAATTATAATGAAGCATATAAAGTCTTTTGCAGTGATAAATTCGACATTTGCCTCATCAGTCTTGAAAGGGAATGGGAGAATGGCTTCAATTTCGCCCGGAAGATTAAGGCGGTGAATTATAATACTATCTTAATCTTCATCGGTTCTCAGCCAACCCTCAGCGAACTGACGCAGGCATACAAAATAGGGATAGACGACTTTATTCGCAAACCCTTCATCCTGGAAGAGCTACACCTGCGTATGCTTGCCATGTTGAGGCGTACGCATGGACGTGCGCCTGTCGGCCATCAGGTTTATCAATTGGGCGGATATACCTTTGAACCCTATAAACAGTCGCTTATGTTCAACAAAAAGCCTTTAAAGATTACAACAAAAGAATGTGATTTGCTTAAATATCTGTGTGAACATTTGAATTTGCTGGTAGAAAGGGAGGCTATTTTGAAGTATGTCTGGAAAAATGATGCCTACCATAATTCGCGAAGTATGGATGTATATATGACGAAAATCCGTAATTTATTAAAGGAAGACAATACGATTGCCGTTGTAAACATACACGGGAAAGGATACAAATTGATGACAAACCTATGATAATACAAATAATATCTCTATCTTTGCTGCGCTTTTTTAAGCCCAGCCTCGTGTGATGGGAAATTAGGAAGCAAAACTAATTTTGAGTAACACAAACAAATTAAAAAGAATGAAAAATTTTCAATTAGAAGGAACTCCAAGAGAAGCGCTTGGAAAAAAAGCGGTAAAAGCTATCCGTAACGAAGGGGGCATACCGGCTATTTTGTATGGTAACGCACCGGTTGCATTGCCTTATAACGGTAAACTGAACAAAGGCGAAACCCTGGTAGAAACCGGCGATGGAAAAGGGGTTATTGTAACAAACTTTACCGTTACCAAAGAAGCTGTCCGTAATTTGATCTATACGCCCGAAATATTCCTTGTAGAGCTTTCGCTTACAGACAGTAAAAAAGTGATGGCTATCATTAAGGATATGCAATTCCAACCGGTAAATGATTCCGTTCTGCATATTGACTTCCTGGAAATTTTTGAAGACAAACCTATTGTCATAGAAGTTCCGGTTAAATTGGAAGGACACTCGGAAGGTGTGAAAGCCGGGGGTAAATTAAGCCTCGAAATGAGAAAACTGAAAGTAAAAGGATTGTATAACGATATACCCGAACAGCTAATAGTTGATATAACAAATCTGGGTTTGGGAAAAACAATACAAGTAGGGTCTCTTCACTATGACAAACTGGAATTAGTAAATGCCAAGAATGCTGTAGTATGCGCTGTTAAGTTAACGCGCGCCGCTCGTGGCGCACAAGCTGCGGCTGCCGGCAAATAATCTTGATAAACAAGTTACAAATTGCATGAGGGGAGGACGTTCTGTGAATGTTCTTCCCTTTTTTATAGCATCCAATCATGAAATATTTAATAGCCGGACTGGGTAATTTCGAACCTCAATACTGGGGAACGCGGCATAATATAGGGTTCCGCATCGTAAATGCTGTAGCCGAAGAGGCCGGTTCTCCTTTTACCGAAGCCCGTTACGGCGCTATATCCAAACTGCGTATTAAAAATAAGGAACTGATATTACTTAAACCGAATACGTTTATGAACCTTAGCGGGTTGGCAATCCGTTATTGGCTCCGGAAAGAGAGTATACCTGTGGAAAACCTGCTGGTAATAGTAGACGATTTAGCCCTCCCTTTCGGCGTCTTGCGCCTGAAACCAAAAGGAAGCCATGCCGGACACAATGGTTTGCGTAACATTGAAGAAATTCTAAGCACACAGGAGTATTGCCGGTTACGCTTTGGCATTGGGAATGATTTCCCGCGCGGCGGACAAGTGGGTTTCGTATTATCCCAATTCGATACGGGAGAAATGGAAATCATGCCCGAAAAGGTTCGGCAGGCGGTGGAAATGGTTAAAAGTTTCTGCCTGGCAGGTGTTCAGCATACAATGAATCAATTCAATAATAAGTAGCCAACAGGAATGAACGAAGTCAGAATAGATAAATGGATGTGGGCAACCCGCATCTTTAAGACCCGTAGCATTGCAACGGAGGCATGTAAAAAGAATCGGGTCATGATTAACGGCGTAAGCGTTAAGCCTTCGCGTATGATTAAATTGGGCGATGTAATACAGGTACGCAAACCTCCCGTAACGTTCTCATTCAAAGTAGCGGGATTGACCGAACGCCGGATGGGAGCCAGATTAGTGGCGGAGTATCTTGAAAACATCACGCCTCCGGAAGAATATGAAATCCTGGAAATGAATAAAATCTCCGGTTTCGTAAACCGGGCCAAGGGATTAGGACGGCCTACCAAAAAGGATCGCCGCGAGTTGGAACAGTTCACCGGCGATGATTTCGACTTTGAGTTTGATTTTGATTCGGAAGAGGAGTAAATTCAATACGCTTCCTCCGAATCCGCAGGATAAACAACTCCTAACCGGCGGCGGACTTCATCTATTATTTCTAATGTAGCGAGTGAGTTTTCATGCGAATTAATAGCCGACTCCCGTTTGCCGGACAGGATGAGGTGTATAAACTCGGCCACCTCGTAATAATATTCGTCTTTACCGGCGGCAGCGCTTATGTCTTCCGGCGCCGGTTGGGCGCCCTTACCGGAAGCAGCCTGTGAACGGGGCGTAAAGACAACCTTCCCTATATGATTTATACGGTCTAACGTTATATTTCCGTCTTCGCCCTGTATCTCCGCCGGCAGAGCGGAATTGGCTATTTTGGAATAAAGTACCGTTGCGTTCATGCCGTCGTAAACAAAATTTACGGCTCCCTGCCCGTCTACGCCGGACGGAAGAACAATGCCCGAAGCGTCAATCCTGTTGGGGCGGCCAAACAATACAACCATCGGATAGACGGTATAAATACCAATGTCCATCATAGCCCCGTTTGAATACGCCGGATTGAAAGCATTCAGCACAATTCCTTCTTTAAATTTATCATAACGGGAAGAATACTGGCAGTAACAGGCAAAATAACGGCGCACTACTCCTGCTCTTTTGAGGTTTTCTCTCACAGCCATAAAGTTGGGCGTTAAGGTCGGTTTCATAGCTTCCATTAGCGTTACGCCATACTTCTGCGATGCGGCAATCATTTCCCTTGCTTCTTTTGCATTAGAAGCCAAGGGCTTTTCGCACAGCACATGTTTGCCGTGTTGCATACACAGGATGCTTTGCGAAGCATGCAGAAAGTTAGGCGATGCGATATAAACGGCGTCTATCAGGGCGCTTTTCGCCATTTCTTCCAAAGAGGTAAACGTATGGGGGATTTGATGTTTGGCGGCGAAAGCGTCTGCCGTTTCCTGCGTACGCGAATAGATGGATGTTAATTCAAACCGTTCATCCTGCCGGCCCCCGGCAATCACCCAATCCGAAATAAAGTTTGTCCCTACCACGCCAAAGCGTATTTTTTTCATCTCTTTCATGTTAATTACGTAAAATCAGCGTCTCGTTTTCTATTTGAAGCGCAGGCACGGCCGGCGCGATGTTTAAAGTTAAGCAGTAACCGACCGATCCTTCCAGGTTATTCGCTTTCAGGCGAGGTAGATGGTCTGTTTGTTCCATATAACTTTCCAGATGTTGTTTGTGCGTATTCCACATATCGCGGGCTATAACTGCGGCGTCGCTTGCCGTTTGATACCGGCCTGTTGCTACTAAAGTTTCTGTTAATGCGCCGCCATATAACGTATCTTCTATATTTACTTTATCTTTCCAGCCCGAAGCAAGTACGGTTACATCCCGCTGGTGCGCCAGGCAATAACCGGCTATTGCCTGCAAGTTAATAAATCCGCCGATTACCACCCGGAAGGCTTCCCGGGCAATCGTAATCGCTTTTGTCCCGTTGGTTGTAGTGAAAACGATGTCTTTCCCTTTTACTTTTTCCGGCGTGTAATCAAAGGGCGAGTTGCCAAAATCGGCAAAATCACAACGCTGCACATTCCGTTCGGCGCCAACCGGCCAACCCTCTTTCTTGTATGCCAGGGCTTCTTCTACCGTAGCTACCGGGCGAATACTGCGAACGCCATTATAAAAGGCGGTTACAATAGTAGTAGTAGCCCGGAATATATCGGCTACTACTACTATATTGTCAGGATTATGATACGCCGGGTATAAAGCCGGTGAAAAACAAACGTCTATTTTCATTTTCTAAAAGGCCCTTTTATCACTTCTGCTTTCAAATCTTTGTTGCGGACTTTGATAAATAAGGGTGTTCCCGCTTTGGCATATTCCGGTTTTACATACCCCATCCCAATTCCTTTTTTTAAGTAAGGAGACATTGTTCCCGAGGTGACTGTCCCGATGCAATTCCCGTCTTTATCCACTATTTCATAGCCGTGACGGGGAATCCCTTTATCTATCATTTCAAAAGGAATAAGCTTGCGGGTAACGCCTTCTTTCTTTTGGCGTTCCAATTCGGCGCGATGGGTAAAGTTCTTGCCGTCCGTAAATTTGGTAATCCAACCCAAACCGGCTTCTATCGGCGAGGTTGTATCGTCCAGGTCATTCCCGTACAGGCAGAAGCCCATTTCCAGGCGAAGCGTATCGCGCGCGCCTAAGCCGATGGGTTTTATGCCTTCCGGTTTGCCCGCTTCGAAGATAGCGTCCCATATAGCCATCGCATCGCCGGGATAGAAGTACAATTCAAAGCCGCCGGCGCCGGTGTAACCCGTATTGGATATAATTACATTTTTGCATCCGGCCAGTTCGCCCGTTACAAAAGAGTAATAAGGTATGGAAGATAAATCGACCGGCGTAAGGCGTTGAAGAATCTCTTTCGCCTTCGGGCCTTGTACGGCTAATTGAGCCGTGGCGTCCGACGAATTTTGCAGTTCGGCGCCTGCTGTATTATGGCTTACGCACCAGTCCCAGTCTTTTTGGATATTTCCGGCATTCACTACCAGCAGGTATTTCTCCGGCTCGTAATAATAGACGAGGAGATCGTCCACGATACCGCCTTTGTCGTTGGGAAAACAGGTATACTGCGCTTTCCCTGTGGTGAGCGCCGATACATCGTTCGATGTAATGCTTTGAAGAAATTCCAGCGCTTTCGGGCCCTTTACCCAAAATTCTCCCATGTGGGATACGTCGAATACCCCCGCTCCCTTACACACGGTTAAGTGTTCATCAATAATACCGGAATATTCGATAGGCATATTATATCCGGCAAACTCGTGCATTTTAGCGCCTAATGCAATGTGTACATCTGTAAATGGCGTCTTTTTCATGTTGCTTTTTGTTTACGATTGCTTTGTTAGTAATTCTATTATTTTAATGATTGTTTCCATACTTTTTTCAAGCGATTGTACCGGAAGGAATTCATACCGTCCGTGAAAATTCAATCCTCCGGCAAAGATATTGGGGCAGGGTAATCCCATAAAAGAGAGGCGCGCGCCGTCTGTTCCGCCGCGGATGGGCTTAACGATTGGTTTTACGCCTGCCGCTTTCATCGCATCGAGAGCCAAATCAATGATGTGTTTCTTTGGCTCTACCATTTCACGCATATTATAATACTGGTCGCGCATTTCCAGTTGGGCGCTGCCGGGATGCCGTTCGTTCATCAAATGCGTAAGAGACTGAAGCATTTGTTTCTTCTGTTCGAACAGTTTCCGGTCGTGGTCGCGTACGATATAAGAAAGAGTTGCTTCTTCCACCGTGCCGCTCATACCGGTAAGATGAAAGAAACCTTCATAGCTTTCCGTATACTCCGGGCGCTTGATTACGGGAAGCCACGATGCAAACTCAGCGGCCAGCAGCGAAGCATTTACCATCTTGCCTTTAGCCGTTCCGGGATGTACGTTCAGGCCTTTAAATATTACTTTTGCGGCGGCGGCATTGAAATTTTCATATTCCAGTTCGCCAATCTGCCCGCCATCAACCGTATATGCCCATTCGCAACCGAATTTTTCCACATCAAAATGGTCGGCTCCCTGCCCTATTTCTTCATCGGGGGTGAAAGCTATCCGTATTTTCCCATGTTCTGCTTCCGGGTGTTCTATAAAATACTGCATGGCCGATATAATAGCGGCAATTCCTCCTTTATCATCTGCGCCGAGCAGGGTAGTTCCGTCGGTTACAATAATATCCTGCCCCACATAATCATTGAGTTCGGGAAACATACCGGGCGATAAAACCGTCTCTCCCGTTTCGGACAAGACGATATCGCCCCCCTCATACGTTACGATACGCGGCCTGGCGTTTTTCCCCGGCATATCCGGGCTGGTATCCAGATGCGCGATGAAGCCTACGACCGGTATCTTTTTCGCCGTATTAGCCGGAAGCGTAGCCATCAGATAGCAATTATCATCCAGTGTTACATCTTCCAGGCCTGTTTGTTTCAATTCTTCAGCTATCGCTTCGGCCAATACGCGCTGGCCGGGTGTGCTTGGCGTTTTCCCCGATGTTTCGCTCGACTGCGTGTCGTAAGAAACATATTTCAGAAATCTGTCTGTTACGTTCATATCTGTTGTTTTATTTTACTGACCTGCGTTTGTTTCGGCATATTCATTCGTTGCAAAGGTAAAAGATTCCTTTTACATAATCTTTTCAATCCTTCATTTATTTCACCGGAAAATGGAGCAAACATCATCCCTCACTACTATTTTCTCCACTTGCCTGACTATTTTACCGTCTGCCGTTAATCCCTCAATGACAACGGAGTAGGTCGTTGGAAAGTCGGCGGTATAAAAGTCGAAAGCAGCCTCCCCTTTCTCTGAAATGACAATATCCGGTTTCCAATAAATGGTTGTACGATAGTCTGGGATACCATTCTTTTTCGCTTCCGGCGTATCATACTTCGGAGCGTAAAATTCAACAGGTTTCTGATAGCCTGACGGAGTAATAGAGATGCTATTTGTTTTGGAATTAGTTTCATAGGTATGGCTGCTTATGCTTTTTGTGGTAATGCTGATTACTCCGTTGCCGCCATACATTCCAAAGGCAGCGGCGCCTATGCCTTTAAAGATATCAATACTTTCCACGTCGCTGATTCTAATATCATCCAATGGTGTTATCGGGTCTAGTACATTCCAATATAAAGGCGTCCCATCAACCACCACGAGCGGAAACTGAGGACCTCCATTTATTGAACTTCTCGGACGGGTAAAAATTCCTCCACTTATTCCGGATAAGAGTTCTGTCATCTCTGCAACACCCCTTTTTTCAATTTCTTCCTTGTATATTGTCATATCCGAAAACCGGTTAAACGGATATTTTAATCTCTCTTCATCTCTTTTATCAATTCTATTAGCCGCTACCACTACTTCTTCCAAATTGACAACCCTTATATCTTCATCATATTCTGCGCGCTGTCCGGCTTTCCGGATAAAATCAGGCGGATTATTTTCCTGTGCCGGAGCTGCAGGCAATAGCGAACGGCTGACCGGGGCATGTTTTAATTCCGGAAATTGCTCGGGATCGATAATCAGTTTCACCCATTCGCTTCCCTTTTGATTTGTGGCCTGAACAAAATACCTGACGCCGTCGGGATGATTAAGTCCGAAACGAAACCGGCCGTCGGCGGGAAGGCTGTAATTCCCTTTAATTGCTTCGGAAAGTTCGTATCTTCTCCAGCCATGCGTCATCATTAAATGATCAAGCGCATATTCAGCGTTTGCATTATCCTGCAAATAATAACCGGGCGATTCGATATAACCTCTTAACTCTGACGAAAGCAAGAGGCTTGCCGTAATCGTACAAAGCGAATCAATGCCCATGTCTTTATCGTCTGTTACGGCAATAGAGAAATGGGAGAACCCATCCCCGGCCCTCTCCGAAGAAAAGGTGGTATTTAGCGTGGCGTCTACCTTTTCACGTTTACCGTATGTTGTCTTATTGGTATGAAACGCCACTTTTCCCGAAACATTGTTTTTGTTGAAGACCAGCCGTTCACTGACCGGATTCATCTCATTATCCAATAATCCTTAAATCCGCAGATAATTGTATTTACATATTAGGCAAAGTGTTGAAGTAAAATAAATTACTAAACACTTTGCCATGTGCAAGATTTCACTTATTTTTATGCACTACCCAAAAAACA
>JAIRKZ010000195.1 GCA_031259845.1 Tannerellaceae bacterium
CTTATTCCAACAGACATTCATTAACCGTGAATGGAAAGAACGGGGATATAACCCGTGAAGATTTGGAAATTGCCGGGCAGAATAACGATATTCAGGATTACAAAACCTTGATTGATACAGTCGCTAATGCGACCGGCAAATTCGAAGCTTATGCAAAAAAACTTGGAGTAGACGAAAAGTCAATCAATAATATTAAAGCTGATTTCGTAAAGGTATAGTTTTATGAAGCATAAAAATTTTGCAGATAGCAGATAAAAGTACCGTGCACTGACAAATGACGAACGGAAGGATTTACTTGATGAAATGATTGCCTGCCCTACCGTCTGCGGTGGAAAAAACAGGGGAAGGATTATCATTTTGTCAGCAATATATCCTTTAATTCCACTTTAATTGCATACATTTGTGACGTTAGTTTAAATTCTATACATAAACACACAAATTTTGATACTATGGAACAGAAATTATTGATTCGCGATTTGACCTTAAGAGACGGGCAGCAGTCTGCTTTCGCAACCCGTATGACTCAACGGCAGGTTGACAAAACGCTTCCTTATTACCGCGAAGCTGGTTTTTACGCTATGGAAGTATGGGGAGGAGCCGTGCCCGATTCCGTGATGCGCTATCTTAACGAAAATCCTTGGGAACGATTAGAGAAGATCAAAGCCGCCGTAGGCGACGCCTCCAGACTGACGGCCCTGTCGAGGGGGCGCAACCTCTTTGGATACGCGCCATATCCGGACGACATTATTGATGGATTCTGCCGTAACGCCATCAACTCGGGGCTGGGCATTATGCGTATTTTCGACGCTCTGAATGACGTGGACAACGTAAAGTCTACCGTCAAATACGTCAAAACCTATGGTGGAATTGCCGACTGCGCCGTGTGCTATACCATCGATCCGCATTTCAGCGTATCCGAACGCCTCAAGGCCCGCCTGAAAGGAAAACCCCTCCCCGACGCCATTTTCACAGACGACTACTTTCTCGGCAAAGCGCTGGAAATGCAAGCGCTGGGCGCCGACATGATTACGATAAAAGATATGAGCGGATTGATACAGCCTTTGCGAATTGCACGCCTCACCACGCTGTTCAAAAAGAACCTCGGCATACCTCTCGATTTCCATACGCATTGTACGCCTGGATATGGCTTGGGGGCTGTATTGTCTGCCATTATGAGCGGGGTGGATATTGTAGACACCGTTATCTGGAATTTCGCAGGAGGCCCCGCCGCCCCGGCTGTAGAACTGGTTTATCTCTTCTGCAAGAAGCTGGGCGTTGAGATGGATGTAAACATGGAAGCCGTGGCGGCTATCAACCGCGAGTTGTCAGATATACGCCGCGAGTTGGAACCGTTTGACGCCGTTAAGCAATTCCCCAAACCTTTCAATCCGCTTACAGATAAACTGCCTGCCGGGATAGACCGTTTGTTTGACAAGGCCATTACCGCCGCTTCTAAAAAAGAAGAAGAACCGTTGCTGGAAGCCTGCCACGCCATAGAAAGCTACTTCAACTTTGCCAAACCCAACGAACTGGTAAAGAAAGCAGAGATACCGGGAGGGATGTACACTAACATGGTAGCCCAACTCAAGCAGATGAACGCGATGGACATCCTGGAAGAAGCCATGAAACTGATTCCCGGCGTACGCTTAGATGCAGGGCTTCCGCCATTGGTAACGCCCACCAGCCAGATAGTAGGCGCTCAGGCCGTAAACTGCGCCCTGGATATGAAGAACGGAAAACCTATGTATACGAACGTATCTAACCAATTCGTCTCCCTTGTAAAAGGCGAATATGGTAAAACGCCCGTTCCGGTAGACCCCGCATTCAGACTTAAAATAGCAAAGGTGGAGAAAGAAACTGCTTATGACACCTCACAGCACCGCCGGCAGGAGAATCCGGCGCTGGAAGAATTTGGCGGCATACGCCTTGCCGTGAATGAGAAGGAAGAACTGCTGCTGGAACTCTTCCCGTCTGTAGCCAAAACGTTTCTCACTAACAGGAAAGAAGCCCTTTTCCAGTCCTCATGCCAGGCCAAAGCATCAAAGCAAGACGCATCCGAAGCAAAGAGCGAAGCGCCGGTCACAGGGAAAGTAGTCGTATCGCCCATGCCCGGCAACGTATATAAAATACTTGTCAAGCCCGGCGACACTGTCGCCTGCGGACAGGAAGTGCTGGTATTGGAATCTATGAAGATGGAAAACAGCATCGTTTCCGAATATGCCGGAACAGTAAAACGCATACTCGCCAAAACAGGGGCCAACGTTGCGGAAGGAAGCGTCCTTATTGAAATAGACAATTGACAAATAATAAAAAAGGCGGAAATTGATTTCCGCCTTTTTTATTATTTGTCAAAACCTGCATTAATCTGTCCCGCCTGAAACGAATCGGCATGGGACAGATATGGGCCGGACTATTCCTTACCTCCTGAAAGTTTCTCTTTCAAGGCAGCCAGTTCTTCAATATCGCCTAATGTTGTTTTCTCTACAGAGCCTGTCAACACAGATGATTCATCTTCTTTCCTGGAGCGTTTACCCTTCTTTTCGCCCGTAGCGGCGAGAGATTCTTTTTTCGCATTCTTTTGTTCGTCTTCGTGAATACGGCTATGGGAAAGAATGATGCGTTTCGCTTCTTTATTAAACTCTATTACTTTAAACTCAAGTTTTTCATCCACTACAGCCTGTGAGCCATCTTCTTTCACCAAATGTTTTGGAGTGGAAAAACCTTCTACGCCATAAGGCAAAGAAACCACGGCGCCCTTATCAAGCACTTCAATGATTGTACCTTCATGGATAGAGCCTACGGTGAAGATTGTTTCAAACACATCCCATGGGTTTTCTTCCAATTGTTTGTGTCCTAAACTCAAACGGCGGTTTTCTTTGTCGATTTCCAATACCTGTACGTTTATTTCGGCTCCTATTTGAGTAAACTCGCTCGGATGTTTGATTTTCTTTGTCCAGGAAAGGTCGGAGATATGGATTAAGCCGTCTACGCCTTCTTCAATTTCTACAAATACGCCGAAGTTGGTAAAGTTGCGTACTTTAGCCGCATGTTTAGAGCCCACAGGGAAACGCGCTTCGATGTCTTCCCATGGGTCTGGTTTCAATTGCTTGATACCTAACGACATTTTGCGTTCGTCGCGATCCAGCGTAAGAATAACGGCTTCTATTTCGTCGCCCACCTTCATAAAGTCTTGAGCGCTGCGCAGATGCTGTGTCCACGACATTTCCGACACATGGATCAAACCTTCTACGCCCGGGGCAATTTCGATGAATGCGCCATAGTCGGCCATCACAACTACTTTTCCTTTTACTTTGTCGCCCACCTTCAATTCCGCATCTAACGCATCCCATGGATGAGGAGTCAATTGTTTCAATCCAAGAGCGATACGTTTCTTTTCGTCGTCGAAATCAAGAATTACCACATTAATCTTCTGATCCAACTGTACGATTTCTTCCGGATGGGAAACACGTCCCCAGGAAAGGTCGGTAATATGAATCAATCCGTCTACGCCGCCCAAGTCGATAAATACGCCGTATGAAGTGATGTTTTTAACCGTTCCTTCCAGTACCTGTCCTTTTTCCAGTTTAGAGATGATATCTTTCTTCTGCTGTTCAAGTTCAGCTTCGATAAGCGCTTTGTGGGATACCACTACGTTTCTAAATTCCTGATTGATTTTCACAATCTTAAATTCCATCGTTTTCCCTACAAATACATCATAATCGCGGATTGGCTTCACATCTATTTGAGAACCCGGCAGGAATGCTTCAATACCGAATACATCTACAATCATACCGCCCTTTGTACGGCATTTGATGAATCCTTTGATAATTTCGTCTTTTTCCAACGCTTCGTTTACACGATCCCAGGAACGGGTTGCACGGGCTTTTTTATGAGAAAGGATTAATTGTCCTTTTTTGTCTTCCTGGCTTTCGATGTATACTTCTACTTCGTCGCCAATCTTTAAATCCGGATTATAGCGGAATTCAGACATGGGTACAATCCCGTCTGATTTGAAACCGATATTCACTACAACTTCACGTTTGTTCATTGTCGTAACGGTTCCCATAACTACTTCCTTGTCTTTTACGGTATTCAAGGTTTCGTCGTACGTTTTTACAAGATCGTCCTTGCTTACGTTGCTATACGTTTCGCCTTGCTCAAAGGCATCCCAGTTAAAATCGTTAACCGGCTGGATGTTTTTTAATTTTTCCATTCTTTAATTGTTAATACTAAGTTTCCTTTTACTTTTAATTAGTACGTTAGACATTATATTGCTATCTCTAAAAAGCGTGGCAAAGATACGGTTTCTTTTCTGATTTACAGTTATAACCGTGAATGCTTTTTTTTATAAGATTCTCTCAGTTTATAATCTCCCAATAAGAGCAACAGGGCGAGCGCCCCGATATATAAATAAAAAGGTATGGATGGAAGGCTCGTCCATTCTATTTCAGGTAAGCCCAGATAGATAATTGATGCGGCAGCCAGCGCAAGAATCAATAAGGACGCTGCAATGACAGAAAGCAGTCCGAAACGTTCGTTCCGTTTTTTTATTCTAACGGATTCGGCATATATCTGCTGCATAACCTCTTGGCGGAAGTCAGCAGGGACTTCCTCGCGGGGCATCCGGTTAAACAAATCTTTCAGTATATCTTCTCTTTCTTCCTCTTTATTCATAGCCAATCCTTTCTGTTTCTTTCATTAATACAAATAACTTTTTCCGTATCCTGTGCAGTTTTGTTTTTACATTCGATACGGACAATGCGGTAATAGAAGCTATTTCATCTATGCTTTTCCCTTCCGTATAAAAGAAAAGGATCATCGCACGTTCGCCGGGAGGCAATTGGGCCAGGGCTTTATCCAGTAATTCCATTTGCCTGTCCGAATCCGTTTGTCCCAAGGCGTTTGCCGCTTCTTCTTCCGCTACATTGGCAATCATCGCTTCGTCAATTGCCAACCATTCCTGTTTCTTCTTCCGTGTATATGAAATAACTGTATTATACGCTATTCTGTATATCCAGGTAGAGAAACTGCTATCGCCTTTAAAACCGTTCAAATGTTTGAACACCTTCAGAAAGACGTCTTGCGCCAGTTCTTCAGCATCCTCCTTATTACGTACTACTTTAAAGGCCAGCGAATAAATCTGACGGCTATATTTGTCGAGGATACAAGTATACGCCGTTGTATCCCCTTCCTGTATCCGTTTAATATAATATGTATCGGTATACAATTCCATTCTATTAAATGGACGCATGCCTTGCCAATAGGTTACAACTCACTTTTACAAAAATACTGTTTTTTTTTCGTCCCGGGCTGTAACCTTTCAAAATCCGTTGCGTCAAAAAAGCAACAAACTAATTATTCACTTTTAAATAGATACGATTATGTTGGAGTTTCTTATGGTCCCGCTGATTATTGGCATCTGTGTAGCGGGAGTTTATGGATTATTTGAATTGTTTGTACGCCGCCGGGAACGTTTGGCGATTATCGAAAAGATTAGCGAAAAATTGGACGCTTCCTCTTTTGACGGTAAGTTTGATTTCGGAAGTTATTGGCCGAAATTCTCTTTCAGCGCCTTGAAAGGCGGCTGCCTGATGGCCGGAACAGGGCTTGGTTTATTGGTAGGATTTATCATTAATAATCTGCCACTAATGTATCAATCGTACGATGATAATTGGTATCGCAAAGAAATAGCAGGCACAGCATACGGAGCGTCTGTCTTATTATTCGGCGGCATCGCCCTGATCATCGCTTTCGTAATAGAACTGAAATTAGCGAAAAAAAAGTAAGTAGTCAAAAGTAAAGTTCTCCAAAGAACTCTGTTCTGTGAAAATCCGGTTTCGGGGTTGCGATGGGATTCCAACTCAGATAATGCGGATTTTCTGTTTTGTCGGCGCATTTATAGAAATTGCCTAAAATCTTTTCAGGTAAGTTTTTTGCGTCCAGGCCCATTAATTTCAAGGGTATAGTCACAATCAATTCCCAGGCGTATACTCTTTTTCTTTCATCAAATGGTTTGGCTTCTAAAGGTTTGCCTTCTACTAAGGTATAACGGCGAATCCCACTATATTCATACGGCGCTAATGGCTTTTTGACGTCGCGAGACTGCCGCCGGGCAGCATCACATGTACCGATGCAATTGAACTCGAAGTTCATATACTCATTCTCGCCTTCTTTCTTCATGAAAAATTCCACGCAGCTATCTTCATGCACCGGGCTGCCATCCTCGCCATAAACGGCTTTCAGTGAATACCCCCTCGAAAAAAAACGAATATACATATATACATCGGAACGGGCAATATCGAATACGGCAATCGGTTTATAAGGATACTGTTCTTTCCAATTAACCACATTAATATAATCCCGATACGACTTGCTCTCCATCAAAAAATCTACAGATGACATATCCAATACATCGAGAGCCGGCAAATAAGGTATTTTGAGTTTATTCATACTATCCAATTAATCTCTCGCTAAAGATAAGTAGAAAACTGTAATAAAAACATACGTAATAAAACAATTTTGGTTCCATTTGTTTTTTTTAACTCTTTGATTCCACATACCATTTTCCCCCAAATCCGGCAAGGAAAAAGCATCTGCAAGCAATAATTTTATTTTTACTCTTGATAGAAAAGTATACACAGATGCTTTTTAAGCACCTGACAATTCATAATTCACTTCATCTCCCAACCTCCTAAGAGAGGTAGAGAGATATACGCTATTGCTGAAACTCTCGTCAGAGAACCTCGGAAGTATCAATCACATGCGTTATTATTTATTCCTAAATTTCACTGCTATAAGGAAGCGTTTTTATATAATCTTCCATAAACTGCCAATCAGGCTTCTTTTCTGTTGTGGCAGGCAATTTTATTGTTGATTCATTCATCATTTCCAAATCCCATTTTCTGCCAAATCCCCAACGGTATTTCTCAGTTGGCAGCAAGGTGCATAGAAACATTGCAATATATGGATTTAGTTCAAATTTCGGGTATAGCACATTTACATCATCGGTAGCCCAAAATGGCTCTGTTTGATAAAATGCTTCACCGATTGATCCGTTGTAACTCAATGTAATTGTATTTGCCGAATGAATATGTTCGTCATTACCTACTTTTGCAGTCAAGCCATTATTAAATTTTGAAGCGCCGATAAAATTTATATTACCTTCAAGCATATTGGCTTTTGTAAGGCGTTTGCCCTTTTTTATATCAAATATTTCATCGTATCTGAACCACTTCCAATCATTAGTACTCAGTTCTATCTTTTTATCAATAATGGGCTGTTTTTCAAATTTATAGTCTGATAATGCTATTTTGTTTAACTCATTTGGCAGTTTTTCTATGTCAGGGACAATTATTGATTCAAAACTCACATTTGCTTCCCTGCCAAAAGTTGAAAACCTGAATCTGTTTTGTTCAATACAATAGCAATAATACAATTTTACCCAATCGGACATATCCTTATATTCGGGTTTTGGCTTCATCACTTTGACATTTTGTCCTGTATAAAACGACTCCTGTTGCACAAACGACGAAAGCACTGTGCCACCCATTGCAACGGTAATTAAACCCGCAGGAAACGGCTTTTTATTTTCTTCTTCCAATATGCGAGCCGAAACGCCGCAGTTTTTTTCACTGCGATTTACAAAGTTATAACCGTCGGGCCTTTCACAAATAATGCATTTGTTCAAATCCAACTGACTGCCGTAATGTATATTAAATATTTCATCTAACCGTTTCATTATTCTACATCGTTTAATAATTTGAACGCTACATATTCTTTGATTTTCTTTTCAAAAGCTGCTTGATTGAGTTTCGAGTAATCCGTTTCCATATACGCTTCTGCACACCATTCGTCTGTGTGTGTGCGTTACGCAATGTTTAACAGATAAGCCCGATTTTACATCTCTTTCGCGGTAAAGTTTCAGCCATTCGTTTTTAATTTCTTCCCATTTGCCGTAAGCATCTACCCGTCCTAATTTTTTGCGTTTTACAAAACCGTCTTCGCGGTAATAACCGAAGAATGTTTGCTTATCGGCAGGGTGCGGTACATTGGCAGTCCAAACCATTACGCACGGAGGGGCAGAAGCTGCAGGGTTAAATATTTCAGTCGGCATACTGAAAACTGCTTCAAGCGTATGTTTTTGGAATAATCTTTCCCTCTCCGGCTTACAGGTTGTTCCCAAAGCACAATTCAAAGGTACAACAGCTACTGCTACGCCGTGAGTAGTCAGAACGGACAAAAGTTGTTCTACAAAAGCCAATTCGTTGTGGTCTTCCTGCGAGTACGGCGGGTTTATCAGTCCAATGTCTATACTTTCTTTTTGTAAATCCGAAACAATCTTTGCGTCAAAACAACTGCCGTAATGGATATTGCTTTTTCCGTCCCGGCGAACAATCATATTGGCAATACAAAGCGCAAAAATATTGGGGTCTGCTTCTACGCCGAAAAGTCCGTGTTGCCGTATGCGTTTTATTTCTTCGGGATTGGCATTTTTTATCATTTTACTCATTGCCGTAACCAAAAATCCACCCGAACCTGCGCAAATATCAACTACTTTGCTTTTTTTGTTCACTCCACTGACTTCGCACATAAAATCTGTAAGGTGTTGAGGTGTAAGCACAATTCCTAATGCTTTTCCGTCGTCACCATTTGAAAATTTAATAAATTCCTGATAAAATTCGCCCAAAGCATCAATGGAAGAATCCGAATGATTCATCATTGGCTTGATTTTCATATCTAATTCCTGTATGTACCAACGCAAAGAATTGTCGGTAGTCATCGGTGTTGTTTTAAAATGGTGCAAACTTGCCACATCGTTGAAAGCGCTTAAAATACTGTCGATTCTGCCCTGATCTACACTTGTGGATTTCAACACTCTTGTTATTGCGGATTGTAACCGTTCTACAAGCGAAACAAGATTTGTTGCTGTTTGATATTCCGCATCAAACGTTTCATCCTGTAAAGCAATTAAAATACCTGCAATAAAAATAGGTTTGTTGTTTGCCGTTACTTTCGCAATCCGCAGTTTATTGCTCATATCAATAGCAGTTCTGCGTATGTCTTCGAGCGAATAAGCAATTGAAATCTTTTCGCCTTTAATAAATTTCAGATAGTTCAAGGGCTCCAAAATAATATTGATTTTCGCAAACCCGGTATAACTTTCAAATCCCTTTTGCCAATAAAAAGTAGAAACTTTGCAGTCTTCTTTTTTCGTTCCGCTTACAGCAATCGCTACGACATTGTATCCTTCTTTCAAAAATTTTGCATAGTACAAAGCGCCATCGACGGCATACTTTTTTGGTTTGCTTAAATCTTCTGACGAATGGTCTTTAACAGAGCGCTTACATTCAACAACCAAAATCGTATTTATGTCGTTATTGTATGTAATAACATATTCAGGCTTTGCTTGGCCGTTGCCGCCTTTGGAAAAATCGGAAAGGTCGCACGAATCAGGTTTCCCGCCTGCTCTTTTCAAAAGATTTTCGATTTTTTCAATCCCTTGAATATCTCCCTGCGGAAATACGAAACCAAATGAATTTTCGCCTTTTTTGATTTTCATTTCGATTTCGACCAATTGCTCGCTATATTGTTCATTCGCCATAATCTTATACTTTTTTAGATTTTAAGTATTCTACTTTTTGTTCTGCAACTTTCAGCACGGCAATATCGGCATTTTCGTCAAGAATTTTATAAGCAATCTGGTCGCTCAAAAATCTTTGTAACAGGTCTGCCTCATCCTGATTGAAAATTCTTGCAATACCCGCAATCATTTCTTTGTTCGGCTGCCTTTCGTCTCTTTCAATTCTGCCTAAAAGAGAAGAATCAATATCTAACTGAGCGGCAATTTTACGTATCGGTAAACCTGCATTTACTCGTAACTGTCTGATATATTCACCAAAAGTTTCCATTTTTACTATTTTTAAAACAATGCAAGGATAATGACTTTTTTTGAACTGACAAAATTTGTCCTAAACATTTTCAACAGTACAGCTTTGCTGCGGGCCGGGTAATTTTCCTGTTTTGAGTTTTTGACAAACTGTGCCGGATATCGCCCGTATTTGACGGCGAAGATGAAGTTGCCGGCAAATACTCGCCGAATTTGAGGGTTCGCATTTGTCAAAAAGACAGTAAAATCAATCAAATACTTTCTTAATGCTTGCTTTTGTGTGTTTTTGTATGGTTTATCTACAAGATTATCCATGAAAAAGGCTTTATTTGTTACAATATGATTATTGAAAATTAAGGCTTTTTTGAATCAAAATAGCGAAAAAAGAGGCTTTTGCAAGGGATTCTCAAGCGTATCCCGTCTCTCTTTCCAAAACAATACGATGTTATTTCCAAAGCAATATAATACTTTAGTAAAAGTATTATATTGCTTTGGAAATAACATCGTAGTCTTT
Source organism: Tannerellaceae bacterium (assembly GCA_031259845.1). GTDB lineage: Bacteria > Bacteroidota > Bacteroidia > Bacteroidales > Tannerellaceae > DFXE01. Next base: position 10,401 of record JAIRKZ010000195.1, read on the forward strand.
TTTTTTAACTATTCATACCGATTACTCAAATAATACCTACTAATTGCTATTAAGCTATTTGTTTTTACCTATAAATAAGGATTTCAAAAACGGCGATTAGGCGCTAACTTTGCGGCTCATTTTTTTATATTCTATGGAAAATATTATCGCCTGCGAGAATATCACGCACTATTATGGTAGTCGCTTAATCTATGAGAATCTTAACTTTGAAGTGAAAAAAGGTAAGATATTAGGTCTTTTAGGCAAGAATGGAACAGGGAAAACGACAATCATCAACATTCTTAACGGCTACCTGAAGCCACGTTCGGGCGAGTGCCGGATATTTCAGGAAAAGATGCAAAATCTGTCTCCCGCTACAAAAGCAAGTATAGGATTATTATTAGAAGGGCATATACAGCATACATTCTTTAATGTACGTCAGATAGAGAAATTCTATCGCCAATTCTATCCGAACTGGAAAGCCGGCGCATACTATGAGTTATTAAAGAAGTTACAGGTTAGCGAAACCCAGCGAATAAGCGCCATGTCATGTGGGCAGCGTTCGCAAATAGCGCTCGGATTATTATTTGCACAAGACCCGGACCTGCTTATCCTCGACGACTTTTCGATGGGATTAGACCCTGGATACCGTCGCCTGTTCGTTCAATACTTGAAAGAATACGCTTCGGAAGGAAACAAAACAATCTTCCTTACATCTCATATCATCCAGGATATGGAAATGCTTATAGATGATTGCATTATACTTGACTACGGACGTATCCTCCTGCACAAACCGACTGATTATATACTGAATCATTTCAAAAGGTACAGTTTCTACGCATCCGCAACGGAAATAAAAGCTACCGATAAGTTGTGGAATCCTGAAAAAACAGGAAATACCTGGGAAGTATACTCTTTCTCGCCAAAAGACGAAATACAACAAATTCTGGAACCCTATGATATAGCAAATCTTAAGGAAGAAAAGCTTTCCCTTGAAGATGCTTTTATTGGTTTAACCGGTAAATATTAGAATAAGCGTATGATAACAGCACTATTTTATAAAGAATGGATTAAGACGAGAAGAATCCTGCTCCTGTCACTGCTCGTATTGGCAGCTTTAATGATATATATCTTCATCAATGTAGAACAAATGTTCCGTATAAATGGAGCCACACAGGTATGGACGGAGACTATTCTGAAAGATATATCCGTATTAACCGGAATACAATGGCTACCGCTCATTCTCAGCATCCTTTTCGGAGTATCTCAGTTTGTGCCCGAAATGAGTAATAAAAGGCTGAAACTGACGCTGCACCTGCCAATGTCTGAAAACAGGATTATGTTTTCCATGCTGGCTTTCGGCCTCTCCGGGTTGCTTATACTTTATGCTATTACCTGTATTGCAATTATAGGAGGTTTGCGTATCTACTATCCACAGGAAATTGTATTGTCAATGATTGAATCCTCATTGCCCTGGTTCCTGGCCGGACTGGCCGGTTATCTTTTCACAGCATGGATATGCATTGAGCCTGTATGGAGGCAGCGCGTATTTAACACCTTGATAGCGGCATACGCTCTCTCCTTTTTTATGATGTCAGCAAAGGGCGGCGCTTACATGCCTTTTATCCCTTATCTGCTCGCAACCATAATCGTTGCCCACTTCTTTTCATTCTATTCTATGTATCGATTTAAAGACGGCTCTCAATAAAATTTACTGCATGATGAAATCTAAACAGGCTATATACATACAGATACTCATATTTGTCACGCTCATTGGAATGTGTGCTATTCCTTCTTTATGCAAGAAAACAACATACTCCCCTGACGACTATCCTTTTGTTTATTACAGTTCTATCTTGAAAGAACTCTGCTATATTGATTTCCAGAACAAGGAAACGCCTATGCGCGACGGAGCCGGCAACCTGTATACTACAGCTCAATACGACTCCTTGATGCCACTGTTCAATTTCAGGCAATTAATGGTTGACAATCGCTTGCCCGACAGTATCGACGGCCATGAAATAACCCCGCCTGTATTAATGTCCAAATCGATAATATACAGGTATTCTCCTGTAAAATTCAAAACGCCCGATGTTGGCTTATATATTATGTACGAGTCGATGCCGAAACGTGTAGGATTGGAATTACCTGACGACGTTTTTCGGATGAAAGATAAAATAGAATTCATTGACAACGCATCGAATACGATAAATACACAAAAGAGCAAAGCATTCCGGCAGGCATTAGACAAGGCCGGATATTCTTTCCCCACCCAATGGGTAGCCGGAAATATGAATCCCCACAAACGCTACGACGAAGGCTATTTCTGCCTTGACTACAATCGGCAGTTATTTCATGTAAAGATGGTAAACGGACGCCCATTCGTGCGCAATACGCATATTGGAGACAGTATTAATATAGAAGGATTTACCATGTATGAAGCTGCCGACAAACGTTTCTACGGATTCTTGTTCGACAAGATGGGAAACGCTTATATCATAGAAAGTGATGAAGGAAAATACAAAGCGCTTAAACTTGACATTCCTCCAATCAATTTAGACCATGATGAAATGATGATAATGGGGAACCTCCTGTATTGGACTGTCACTGTTACTTCAAAAAAAGGAAAAGACGTGTATGCTTTGAATTCCGGGACATTACAATGTGTGCAAAAAATATTTCTCGAACGAACTCCCGGAAAATGGGATAATGTTTCTGCGTGGTTATTCCCCGCACAGCTCACATTCGAGCATAACAATTCCGATTTTATCTATCCCCGGCTGACCGTTACAGCGTATAAGGCTTTTGCTGTCAATCTGGCGTTAGCGCTGATATCCGGCCTGCTTATTCCTAATCCGGGCAAAAAAAGATTGTTCAATTTCCTGTTTGTTTTGCTCACTGGAATAGCCGGACTTATAGCGCTGTTATTATTACCTGATTTTTCAACTAAAAAAATAAAATCAAAATGAAAATCAAAAAAACATTTCTTATCGCAGCCGCAGTCTTTATGTTGACGTCGTGCGGAAACAAATCACAACAGCGTACGCCGGAAGAAACAACTACTACCCAGGCAACATCGGAAGCGCCTGTGTACGAACTGGAAAAACTCCTTGCCGATGCAGATAAAAGGCTAAACCAAACCGTTGTAGTAAAAGGAACCGTTACGCATACATGCAAGCACTCCGGTAAACGTTGCTTCATCGTAGGAGAAGACGGTAAAACATCGTTCCGTGTAGAAGCTAAAGGCGATATCGGCGGTTTCAACAAAGAATTGGTTGGCTCTGAACTGGCAATTAAAGGCATCTTAAAAGAGCGCCGGCTTACAAAAGAATATATCGACCAATATGAGAAAGAGGTCAACGAGCAAAAAAACCAGGAAGATGGTTCGGCAGAAACATGCCAGGCGGAATTGACCAATATCGCTTCGATGAGGGATTGGATGAAGGATAACAATAAAGATTATTACGCAATCTATTACATGGATGGCGAAAGCTATGAGATTGTCGAATAATAAAGACAAGCCGGGAAGGTCTTACAGGTACTGGCTGAGGGTTGTTCATCGCGACTTGGGATTTGTGATGGTCGGCGTATGCTTCATTTATGGAATATCAGGCGTCTTGCTCAATCATCTGGACGGGGAAGACCACGCGTACAAAGTAGAAGAATATTCTTTACAGTTAGAGAAAGGCCTGCGTACAAATGAAGTAAAAACCTGGTGGGATGACAAAAAAGACCTTCCAGCGCTAAACAGGGTTATTCCCATCGACGATACTCGCTATCGCCTGCTATTCAGCGGCGGAACCGGCGTATATGATTCCGTAAGAGGAACTGTAGATTACGAAAGATATACAAAACGCCCGTTCGTTTACTGGATTAGCAAGCTGCACTATAATAAGGTAAAAGGATGGAGCATAATGGCAGACTTCTTTGCCGTATCTTTAATTTTCTTCGCCGTTTCGGGATTATTTATTGTAAAAGGGGCAAAAAGTATAGCAGGTAGCGGTAAATATTATCTGATAGCAGGAATTTTAATTCCGGTTATATACATCATGATTGGATGAAACGCTTACTTTCATATACCTGTCTTTTTATATTGATTTATAGTCTTCCTGTTGCCGGATTTGCACAACGGCAGGAAGACGTCTTTAACTTACATATACAGGTAAATGACAAGCAAAGCATGGAACCTCTGGAATTTACCTTTCTCTACCTGACAGACGGGAAACAACATTGGGAGGCCATCTGTAATGAAAACGGGAAAAGCTCAATAGGCAAACTCCCTGAAGGCAACTATAAATTGAGCGTATCCCTGTTAGGATATAAAAAATGGGAGAACGAGATAGCGATTGAAGGAAATAAATCCTTAAACATCTTATTATCTTCCAACTCTAATGAACTGAATGAAGTTGTTGTAACAGCTTCCGAGTCGAAAGGTTTAACAAGTTCTTCCGTCATAGACCGTAAAGCAATGCAGCACTTGCAACCTTCCAGCTTTTCCGACCTGCTGGAACTGCTTCCGGGAGGAAAATCAAAAGACCCCGGTTTAGGTTCGGTAAATGTCATTAAAATAAGAGAAGCAGGAATTGAAGACAGCAAATATAACGTTTCTTCCCTGGGAACATCTTTTGTTATTGACGGCGCGCCTGTTTCTACAGATGCAAATATGCAATATCTGTCAAGCGGCGACCGTATCATTGCCGGGGTATCAGGATATACAGACAGCAAACGCAGTTCGGTAAACCGGGGCGTAGACATGCGCACCATATCTACCGACCAGATAGAACGGGTAGAGATTGTACGGGGAATACCCTCCGTACAATACGGCGACCTTACCAGCGGACTTGTGAGAATAGAACGCAAAAAGGGTGCAACCCCCTGGGACGCCCGGCTTAAGGTAGACGGATACAGTAAATTAGTTGCCGTAAATAAAGGATATTATTTTAAAGAGGAAAACCTTACATTAAACTTTGGGGCAGACTTGCTGGATTCAAAGATTAATCCCACAAGTTCTTATGAAGGGTATCAGCGGCTGAGCTACTCTGTCAGATTGGGAAAAAACTGGTATAAAGAACCTTTCGCCCTTCTCTGGCAATCTAACTTTGACCACGCACACACATTCGACGAAATAAAGTTAGACCCTAATATATACGACAATGTACAGGAAAGCGCCGATTTAGAATCTCTCAGACAAGAGAAATACAGGTCTAAATATGACCGCTTGTCTCTTACGAACAATTTCAGACTGCAACCCCGGCAGATTCCTTTCCTCAAATCCATCGACTTTAATACTTCCATATCATACCAGATGGATAAAATTGAACAGACGAAGTTTGTTCAATTGAGTTCGCTTACGCTAACAATTCCGTCTTCCGACGAGGCCGGTATTGCCGATGGAATCTTTCTTCCAAGCAAATACCTGGCAAACCACGATGTAGAAGGCAAACCGTTGAATATATTTCTGAAGGCTAAAGTAAACGCCGAATTTGCCACAGCCCCAATAAATCACAAAGCAATCATAGGAACAGAATACTCATTTGACAAGAATTATGGAAAGGGACAAATAATAGACCGTCTTCGTCCTCCGGGAGGCGAGACCTTCCTGCGTCCACGCAACTATTCTGATATTCCGTCAAAACAAAATTTGAATTTCTTTGCTGAAGACGAGGTTTCGATGCCGGTGGGAAACAACGTATTCAAATTAAACGCAGGTATCCGGGCTATGTCTATGGCAGGTATGGACTCCCAATACACGATGAACGGGAGATTCTACCTCGACCCCCGTTTCAATACTGAATGGCGTTTCCCTGCTATTACGCTAAACAATAAAGAGCTGAATATATCATTGTCCGGAGGCATAGGATGGCACACCAAGTTTCCCACGCTACTCCAAATCTATCCCGATTATGTTTATCTCGACTATGTAAGGTTAAATTATTACGACACAGGCAATCCCGGACAGAGCAGAGTGAATTATGAAACATTCAAAACAAAGACAATCAACCATAACCTCGAACCTGCCAGAAATAAAAAATGGGAAGTGAGGCTCAACTTCCAGTACGATAACAATTACCTGTCGGTAACCTGTTTCTACGAAAAGATGACTAACGGATTCCGCACACAGACCATGAGCTTCATGCCTGTAACATCCCGTTTATATTACAGCGATAAGGATTCTGTTACCATAAATCCAGCGACCAATCAGCCAGACCTGGACTATTCGAAATACAAAGTGTTAAATCGTCTTCTCTCAAACAGTGCAACAGGCAATGGCACGCGAATAGATAAAGAAGGTATTGAATTTACATTATCCGCCAAACGGCTCGAAAACTTAAAAACCAGATTAACCGTTACAGGGGCATGGTTCAAAACAAAATATCTTAACAGCGGAGTTATCTATGATGGTACTAACCAAATTATAAACGGGGAACCTATCCAGGAAACAGGCGTATACGATGCCTCCGGCGGCTATTACAAGGAGCAGCTCAATACTAATTTTATGTTCGATACGTATATCCCGTCAGTAGGCTTTGAATTTTCCACATCCTTCCAATGTCAATGGTTTCAAATAAACCAGCGTTTGCCGGAAACACGTTATCCGTTTGCTTATATAGATGCAAAGGGTATAGAGCATCCGTATACCGAGGCTGACAAAAAAGACCCGGTCTTGCAATTTCTTATGCGGGAGTCTAATCCGGGATTGTATCAAAAAGCCCGTATTCCCTTTGGGATGGATATTAACCTGAAGGCTTCGAAAAAGATAAAAGAGATAATGCGTATATCTCTGTTTGTAAACAAGCTATTGGATTATTACCCTGCATACAAAGTAAATGGCGCCGAAATAAAACGAACTCAGAATCCATATTTCGGTATGGAACTGAATATTACACTATAATTTTTTTACTCAAATTAAATATTTAATAAACAACTAAGATGAAAACTAAATTATCAACATTAATCTTGCTCGTTTTTTGTACAACAGGGTTCTTTTCCTGTAATGACGACGATGAAGAAGTAAAAACGACAGAAGTAACATTATCTATTGCCAATCCGACGGATCTGGAAGATTTGAAAGTCAGCAAATGGGCTGTAACGTTTACAGAAAGGAATACGAATAAGACGTACGCACTCGAAACGGAAAGCAATACGTTGTCTGTAACAGTGCCGGAAGGCGACTATGAAATAGCCGGGGAAAATTTCGTAACTTACACATTCATGGGCAATACGGTAAACGGCAAGCTGTATTTTATTAATAAATCAAACATTGTTACAGGCGAAACAGTCTCAATCGCTGCATCATCTTTCCCCAAATCGGAGTATGAAGGCGAAGGAGGATTTGTTATAGAAGAAATCTTCTATACAGGCTCCGGTACGCCCGAAGGTAAATCCTATCTGGGCGATATTTATATTAAGTTATATAACAATACAGACAAGCCTTTGTATGCCGATGGACTGTTTCTGGCCACTACACAAAGAAATACATCCATAAGCTATACCTATATTCCGGAAATACTGGATAAGTACGTACCCGTAAACGGAATAATCGTTATACCCGGCGACGGAACAAAATACCCTGTTCAACCGGGTAAATCCTTTATATTGGCGGCAAGCGCCGTAAACCATAAAGAGGGCAACAGCAATTCGTTCGACCTTACCATTGCAGATATGGAATGGCGCAACGAACATCTGGCAAACCAACCGGCTAACAACCCCAATGTGCCGGATGCAATCCTGCTTTATAATTTCTTTACTACACACCATGCAGGCCTGAGCAGCGTAATTATGGGTAGAATAGAAGTATCACAGACGGAATTTCTGGGAAAATACATATACGAATATAGCTGGAAGATGGTTTTTAACGGCGTAGAATATGAAAGAGGCCCATTCCTGGACTACAAGATACCAAACGAATGGGTGATGGATGCCGTATATACAAGTGTAGAAGGCGAAACTGAAGCGCCGGTGTTTGCCCCGTCTATTGATATGGGCTGGACATACTGCGGTTCGTCTTTCGGGGATACCGAACGTTTTGGAAAAAGCGTACGCCGTAAAGTGGAATCAACAACTACAGACGGGCGCGAAATCTTGCAAGATACCAATAATTCGGCTGTCGACTTTATTCCCAATGCAACGCCTTCATTAGCCAAATAATATGAGTAAAGACTTTCGTTTCATCTTTATATTATTAATTGTTTCTACCGGAAGCTATGCGCAAGATACTATTCCTGTGACCGGCAGGTTATATATAGACCTGTCTCCTGTCATCCGTTTTTCTTCCGCTGCCAATTACAATCCGGGAGCAATGGTGTACACATTGCAGCAAAATATATCAGACCTGGGCTTTGTATATGAACAGCAAACAGGAGATGCGGGGCTGACACAGACAGGAACGGCGTCAGACGGTTATGCCCTCCGGGCAGAATCGTACACCTGGAAAGGCAAACACCATATATGGGGAAAAGCGTCCTATGCAAAAACACACACTGATAATATAAAATGGAACGAAAGTTCTGATTATTACACTATCTATCCATACGTTTTCGCCGATTCTGTAGGAGGCAACAACCTCGCCGGCGAGCGATACAGCTTTATGGGAGGATATGCCCGGGACATGGGGAAGATAGCCTGGGGTATCAGCCTTGACTATTGGGCGCTGATGGAATACCGCGCCGTAGACCCGCGACCAAACAATAATACGTCAAACCTCGTTTTGAATGCCGGACTGAACTATAAGATATCCGGCCAATATGCCGTGGGCGGCGGCTTCTTCTTACGGAAATACAAACAGGACAACACCATTAAATTCAGCAATTCACTCGGACGGAAATCCTCCCTGCATCATATAACAGGGCTGGGAAGCGACGCCTTCCTGTTTGCAAATAACGAAACAGCCAGTCTTTTTAATGGAAAGGGCTATGGCGCAAACGTACAATTGCTGCCCATTAACGGGAAAGATTTTTCGGCCACGCTGGTCTGTGAGCATTTCTCTTTCGAGAAACAGTTAAAGAACAACCAACATCTGGGTATATCGTCAATAGATGAAGGCAAATACCTGGCTGAAATCACGTATCTGAAACAAACCGGCAAACATACCTTGGGCGCCAAAGCCGAAGGCGCCTATACAGACAGGCGGGGAACAGAGGGTAAATTTACCAAAAACGAGAACAATGAGTATGTAAAGATATCATCCGAAACACAATATAAGAACCTGCAAACCGGCGCCGGCCTTACCTTTATTTATCAACACAGGGAGATTAAATCATCATGGCATGCGATGCCCTATATTTCATATTATAATACCAATGAAAGCCATAAGGCAACAGCGCGGAAGATGACGGTCGGCAAAATGGAATTTGGGATAAAACCGGGCCTGGCATACGTTATAAAAAAACACCTGATATCTGTCAATACGCATGCAGGATATGTGCAAAACCTCCGTTCCGGCGTTGAACTGACAGGCCTTGCCGAAGATAAGGGAATCTTCAAATTCCTGATGCAAGACTACGATTATCTGTCTTCCAATGCCTTTTTAGCAGGCCTTTCCGTACGCTTTGATTATGCCCTGCCTAAAAGTGAGACGGCTGTTTATATAAAAGGCACATGGAACTATAGTAAATATGAAAAGGCATATTCAAGCTTTCCGGGAGTCCGGCTGGGCGCTACATTCTGATTATCACAAATACCGGCCGGCACAAACGAACTGCCGGATTTCGCCCTCCAGCCTCTCCGCGTTGGTTTAATTTCAATACTTATTCCACCGTACTACTGCGTCAACCTTTTTCCGTTTCTTTTCACGTTGCGTATCCGCAGGGTATCCGAGAGTGATTAACAGGGCCACACGGCGGTTGTCCGGAATATTGAGCAGGGCTTTTACCGACTTCTCGTCGAAACTCTCTACCATACATGTTCCCAGGCCGAGGTCGGCAGCTTGCAGGCAAATATGTGCGGCGGCAATCCCCATATCAAGCGAAGAAAAATCAATCTTGCGCAAAGCCGAACCGAATTTTGATATAAACAACGGTTTTTCTGCCACCAGCACAATGACTACCGGCGCCTGTTTTACAAAAGCTCCGCCCATCCGGTAAGCGCTTGCGGCAACGCGCATTTTCAGTTCCGCATCGTCCACCGTTACGAAAGTCCACCCTTGAGTATTGTTTGCCGACGGCGACAATCTGCCCGCCTCAAGGCACTGTTCAATTTTTTCCTTCTCAACCGCCTTGTCCTGATAGGCGCGGTTACTCTGACGCAGCTTTATCAATTCCTTAAAGTCCATATTGTTACGTTTTATAGTTAAAGAGTGCAATCTATCCAACTGCACCGGCAGATAAACAGCGGCAATTTACAGAAAATATCTCAGATGATGCAATCATGCCCGGCAGAATCAAATAATAAAATCAAAACAGTTTCTATCTGTATTATTACGCATTTCTTTCTATATTTGCACACGAATTAAGTACAAGATATTCTATTCAATATGATTCTATTTTTCAAATCGCCGGCAAAGACGATATTTACCGTAGAAACAACACAAACGTTCTCATCTGAAGATATTCAAAAATTAGTTTGGTTATTTAGTGAGGCAACTCTCATAACCGGCGACAGCCTTGATGGTTGGTATATCGGGCCGCGCCGGGAGATGATTACTCCCTGGAGTACTAACGCTGTGGAAATTGCCCGTAACATGGGGCTTGACGGGATTTCCCGTATAGAGGAATTTTATCCCGTATCGTCTGGCGACGCTGCCCACGACCCTATGTTGCAACGTATTTACGAGGGGTTAAGCCAACAGGTGTTTACGATTAATAAACGGCCGGACCCGGTTATTCCTATCCATGACATAGAGACCTACAACCAACAGGAAGGACTGGCTTTGAGCGGCGATGAAGTAACGTACCTGAACGAGGTGAGCAAAAAACTCGGACGAGCATTGACCGACAGCGAGGTATATGGTTTTGCACAGGTAAACTCGGAACATTGCCGCCACAAAATATTTAACGGGCGGTTTATTATTGACGGGGAAGAGAAAGAAAGTTCACTCTTTCAACTGATAAAGAAAACGTCGGAGGAAAACCCCAACCAATTGGTTTCGGCCTATAAAGACAATGTAGCCTTTAATGAAGGGCCTGCCATCGAGCAATTTGCTCCGGCAAGCGGCGACAAGCCCGATTTCTATGGCGTCCGTACAATAAAAACAGTGATCTCGCTAAAAGCCGAAACGCACAACTTCCCCACTACCGTAGAACCGTTCAACGGGGCGGCAACCGGTACGGGCGGTGAAATACGCGACCGCCTCGGCGGAGGGAAAGCATCCCTTCCCGTGGCAGGAACGGCTGTTTACATGACTTCTTACCCCCGTACGGAAGGGGCCCGCGAGTGGGAAAAGATACTCGACCCCCGGCCGTGGCTATACCAAACGCCGGAACAGTTACTGATCAAAGCGTCGAACGGCGCTTCCGATTTCGGGAATAAATTCGGCCAGCCGCTTATTTGCGGTTCGGTTCTCACCTTCGAACACGAAGAGAACGGCAGGCAATACGGATATGATAAGGTAATCATGCTTGCCGGGGGAGTAGGATATGCCAATAAGCGCGATGCGCTGAAAGAAGAACCGAAACCTGCCGAAAAAGTAATTGTAATGGGTGGAGACAACTACCGCATCGGGATGGGCGGAGGAGCCGTTTCGTCGGTCGACACAGGGCAGTTTACGAGCGGCATCGAACTGAATGCCGTACAGCGCGCCAATCCTGAAATGCAAAAACGCGTATCCAATGTGATTCGCAGCATAGCCGAATCGGAAGACAATCCGATTGTTTCCATACACGACCACGGTGCGGGCGGGCATTTGAATTGCCTTTCCGAATTAGTAGAATCTACGGGCGGGCGCATTGATATGAGCCAGTTACCGGTGGGCGACCCTACCCTGTCGTCTAAAGAGATTATCGGAAACGAAAGCCAGGAGCGAATGGGTTTGCTAATGGAAGAGAAAGATGTAGAGCGGGTAAGGCGTATTGCCGAACGCGAACGGGCTCCCATGTATGTGGCAGGCGAAACAACCGGCGACATGGAACTTGTATTTGAACAGGCCGACGGCGTTAAACCTATCAACCTGAAACTTGACTATATGTTCGGTAAACCGCCTAAAACGGTTATCACCGATAAAACGGTGAAAGAGAAATACCAACCGGTAGTTTACAAAGAATCAGACCTCCATACCTGCCTCGAAAACGTATTGCAATTGGAAGCTGTTGCCTGTAAAGATTGGTTGACAAACAAAGTAGACCGTTCGGTGTCGGGTAAAGTGGCCCGCCAGCAATGCCAGGGAGAGATACAATTGCCATTAAGCGATTTAGGCGCCGTGGCTTTGGACTACAGGGGGAAAGCCGGCATAGCTACTTCTATCGGGCATGCTCCGCAAGCGGGAATTGTAGACCCGGCCGCCGGCTCTGTCCTTTCGATTGCCGAAGCGCTGACGAATCTGGTATTTGCTCCGTTAACCGGTAAATTAGCAGGCGTTTCGCTGAGCGCCAACTGGATGTGGCCTTGCCGCAACGAAGGCGAAGACGCCCGGCTGTATGCCGCCGTAGAAGCGGCTTCGGCCTTTGCCTGCGAGTTGGGAATAAATATACCCACAGGTAAAGATTCCTTATCCATGACGCAAAAATACGGGGATAAAAAAGTATTATCGCCGGGCACGGTAATCATCTCCGCCGGAGCGGAGGTAAGCGATATTAAAAAAATCGTATCGCCGGTTATCCATCCTGATAAAAACACATACATATATTATATAGACTTTTCTTTTGATACATTGCAATTAGGCGGTTCTGCTTTTGCCCAGGTATTAAACCGCCTGGGCGACGCCGTTCCTACGGTACAGGACGCAGCATATTTCCAGGATGCGTTCAACGCCATACAGGAAACCATTGACAAAGGCCTCCTGCTTGCCGGGCACGACATTTCTGCCGGCGGCATGATAACCGCCTTGTTGGAAATGTGCTTCGCCAATGTAGAAGGAGGGTTGGATATATCGTTAGACGCCATTGCCGAACCGGATATTATCAAGATATTATTTGCCGAAAATCCGGGCATCCTTGTACAGATAAGCAATAAAAAAACGTTCGAACACCTGATGAAAGAAGCCGGCGTGGGCTTTGCCTTACTTGGCAAACCGGCAGACGAAAGGCATATCCTTGTATCCAAAGAAGGCGTACAATATCATTTCGGCATTGATTATATGCGGGATGTGTGGTATGCTTCTTCTTATAAATTAGATATCAAACAAAGCGGAAGCGTTTGCGCAGGTAACCGTTATGAGAACTACAAAATGCAACCGCTGGAATTTAAGTATCCTAAAAACTTCACCGGTAAATTATCCGCCTATAACCTTTCGCCCGATAGAAATAAACCCTCCGGAATCAAAGCGGCCGTTATTCGTGAACAGGGTTCGCAATGCGAACGCGAAACAGCTTACGCCTTATACCTGGCAGGCTTCGACGTAAAAGACGTTCACATGACAGACCTGGCAAGCGGGCGCGAAACGCTGGAAGACGTCAGCCTGATTGTATTCTGCGGCGGTTTTGCCAATTCAGACGTATTAGGCTCCGCCAAAGGATGGGCCGGCGGTTTCCTTTATAATGAAAACGCCAGCAAAGCCATCCGGAATTATTATGCCCGTAAAGATACCTTAAGCATGGGTATATGCAACGGCTGCCAGTTGATGGCCGAACTTGAGTTGCTTTATCCGGAACATGCGAAGAAACACAAAATGCTTCTTAACGAATCCGATAAATTTGAATCGGAATTTGTTACACTCGAAATCCCGAAGAATCATTCGATTATGTTCGGTTCATTAAGCGGGTCGAAATTAGGCGCATGGATTGCCCACCGCGAAGGCAGGTTTTCATTCCCCTATGAAGAAAAAGAATACCACGTTGTGGCGAAATATAATTATGAAGGTTATCCGGCAAACCCCAATGGTTCGCCCTGGTCGGTAGCAGGCGTATGCTCAAAAGACGGCCGCCATTTAGCAATCATGCCACATGCGGAACGGGCGATGTTCCCCTGGCAATGCGGCTATTATCCGGCGAAACGGAAAGATGACGAGGTTACTCCCTGGATAGAAGCCTTTGTTAATGCCTGTAAATGGATAGAAGATACGAAAAACAACTAATGAACCAACTATTTATTGAATGTCAATGAAGAAGATTGTCTGCCTGTTACTTTTGCTAACATCATTTCAGATTAATGCACAAACGTTTCGCTATGCTGCAAGGGCCGGATTAAACCTGGCTGATAAAACAAACACCAGTGGAACATTCAAACCCGGCCTGAATTTCGGCGTGTCTGCCGAGTATTTACTTACACCCCTCTTTTCGGCGGAGGCAGGGCTCTATTATTCCATGCAAGGCTCCAAGTTTAAATTTGCCAATACGGATTTGGAACACAATTACCTGAATATTCCGGTACTTGCCAAATACTACGTAGACCGCGGGCTGAGCCTTTTTGCAGGCCCGCAATTGGGCATAAAAGCCAATGTAAACAAACAGGCATTCGGCAGTAAAGACTTTGAAAAAGAACGGGTAGAGGGCGACATGGTAAAACCGTTCGACCTCTCGGCGGTAATCGGCGCGGGCTATTTATTGGAGAACGGCTTCTTCGTCTCCGCAAATATAAACGCAGGGCTGACCAACACGGCAAAAAGCCAGTTCAGCTACTACAACAACAACGGCAAAATTACATCACATGCAACAGACAAGAAGTCGTTCAAAAACATAGTTATCCAGTTCAACTTCGGCTATTGTTTCTGATACTTCATTTGCCTGTAAAACAGAACAAGGGCTGGCGAACCGGTTCAACGCTTGTTGCTTTTCGAAAATTCCATCAATTCAATAACAGCTCCGTCATGTGCTACCATTGCTACACGAAGACCATCAGATGGCAGATTAGGTGGAGTAATAACTTCGACAGGGCGTATCGCCAGCTCATAATCCAAATCATTAACCACAAAGGCTATGTGCGGCCTGGCCCGGACACGCTCGTCAATCGGACTATCCGGTTCATAACGCATCCATTCAACGCCAAACGGACTTGACGGGAAGCCTGATACGTACAATTTGAATTGAGGCAAATAGCTTTCGTCTTTACGCTTCTCCGTTGTTGGAATACCCAGATGATGGTACTGCCATCCCCATTCAGTATAACACTGCGGTAATTCATTGTCTTGTCTACTGTTTTCCATAAACTGCTTTTTTGTTTATTATGCCATAAAAGCCTTTTTAAAGCATTCATTATTGCCCGCACTTATTCAAAAACTCTTTTGTTACTGTTTCAAACATCTGCGGATATTTATTATGTGCATCGTGAGGCGCAAACGGGATGTTAAAAAGTAACGACTTTTCTATCTTAGATGCAAGCTTAACAGCGCTTTCAAGAGGAAACGCATCATCATCATTACCGCGAATAATCAATGTAGGGACAATAATCTTTTCAACGCTTTCAAGAGGGTATCCGTCTTCCGTTTTATCTATCCACATCTCAATTATGCACTTTGTAAACCGGTCAAAATCGGGTTGTGGGTTATGCCGCTGATAAGAGTCAAGAAAATAGCCTTTCCAATCATCGAGCCTTATACCCTCAACGATTTTTTCCATAAGTTCAGCATCAGATAAACGCCACGTTGCGCCAATAGTAATGATTTTTCGTATCGGAATACCGCTTGCCGCAGCAAGCCGGCAGGCTACGATTCCGCCATCGCTAAAACCAATAATGGCAATGTCTTTCAGTTTTAAATGAGTTGCAACCGCTTCGACATCGAGTTGCAACCGCTTGTATGTCAGCTTGCCTGTTCCCAAAGTAGATTTCCCGTGTCCCCGGCTGTCAACCCCTACGATGTGGTAATCATTGGCAAACATTGGCAGGATAGAATTGAAATCTTCCATATTCCCAAAGCCGCCGTGCAAAAAAAGTAAAGCCGGTTTCCCCCGGTTTTCTATCTCTTCGTAGTATATATTTGCACCGTCAACTTCAAGATATGCTCCTGTTTTGTGGTTAAACCCAATCTTTTGCGCACTTGTTGCAGCCACGACAAGCACAAATGCGAGCATAAATAAAATAACTCTTCTCATTCGATCCTTTAATTGATTCGTAAAGATAGCAAATATTTGAAATACAGCCATAATTACATCTTAACAGATACATTTATACGGGTGAGTTTAGGAAAAAAATCATTATAATGTCTTCAGTAAACCATTATAATGGTTTGATAAAGAGATCATAATGGTTTTCTGAAAGCATAATAATGGTTTGCCGGAGTCATCGTAGTGATTTTTTTTTGCTTCGCAATTGTTAAGATTTTGTGTAGAAAACAAGTCGTTTATTGCCGTTAATACAACTGAATAAATTACTTTTGTACATCAATACAAAAGTATCAGTGCCATGACTTACTATCATTACGCCGAATTAATCCACCGCCAGGCAGCCAGGTACGAAACACGTACCGCCCTAAAATACAGAGATGACGAAACAGGAAAATGGCTGAATATTTCGTGGAGGAAATTTTCAGACACTATTATGCTTACCGCTAAAGCCATGGCGGAGTTCGGCATAACAGAACAGGAGAATATCGGTATCTATTCGCAGAATTTACCGCAATATTTAATAACCGACTTTGCCGGATATGCCAACCGGGCGGTTTTGGTGCCGATGTATGCCACCAGTTCGCCTGCGCAGGTAGAGTATATTGTAAACGATGCTACGATAAACGTCTTGTTTGTTGGCGAGCAATTACAATATAACAATGCATTTATTGTGCAAAAATCATCCTCCATTTTAAAAAGGCTGATTGTTTTCGACTCTAAAGTGAAACTAAACCCGGACGATAAAACGTCTGTCTATTTTGAGGATTTCCTGCGCCTGGGAGATAATGCCCATGCAGAAACAACCGTCAAAGTCCGGATGAAAGAAGCAAACCTGAAAGATTTGGCTACTATTATATATACATCGGGAACCACAGGTAATTCAAAAGGAGTGATGCTGTATCATTCAAACTTTCTGGAAGCGATGCGTATCCATAAAATCCGCCTTCCTATTATAACGGATAAAGAGACATCCATATGCTTTTTGCCTCTTACGCATATATTTGAAAAAGCCTGGACCTATCTGTGCCTGTACAACGGGGTAAAAGTAGCGATTAACCGCGACCCTAAAATGATACAGGAAGCCTTAAAGGAAGTCCGCCCCACGATGATGTGCAATGTGCCTCGTTTCTGGGAAAAAGTATATACCGGCGTACATGAAAAAATAGATGGTTTCCCCGGCTTACTGAAAAAAACAGCGCTGAATGCCGTAAAAACGGGCCATGCGTATAATCTTGAGTATAAGAATAAAGGCATCAAACCGCCGTTTTTCCTTAAACTCAAATTCGGATTGTATAATAAGACGATCTTCAGGGTATTGAAAAAGGTGCTTGGCATTGAAAAAGGAAAATTGTTTCCCGTAGCCGGCGCCCCGCTGTCGGATACGGTGAATATATTCCTGCAGTCGGTAAATATACCCATTGCTTACGGATATGGATTAAGCGAAACAAGCGCTACGGTATCTTTTTGCCCTACGGAAAGGTTTGTTATGGGCTCGATAGGTATGGTGATGCCGGATGTACAGGTGAAAATAGATGAATCAAACAGTGAAATACTGGTAAAAGGAAAAACCGTCACCCCCGGTTATTACAAACGACCGGAAGAAAACGCAAAAGCATTTACCGAAGACGGTTTTTTCCGTACGGGCGATGCCGGGCGTCTGGAAGGAAATATCCTTTTCTTCATCGAACGGATCAAAGACCTGTATAAAACGTCTAACGGCAAGTATATTGCCCCCCAAGCGATAGAATTGCTGATGAATAATGATAAATATATTGCCCAAATTGCTGTAATCGGCGATAAACGCAAGTTTGTAGGCGCTTTGATCGTTCCCGATTTCGAGACGTTGGAAGAATATGCGAAACAAAAGGATATCATATTCGGTAACCGGGAAGAATTGGTTAAAAACCACGACATTATCCGCCTGATAGAATCGCACGTGGAAGAACGCCAGAAAGATTTGGCTTCTTACGAGAAAATCAAACGCATTGCTTTACTGTCCGAACCATTTACAATGGCAGGGCGCGAACTGACAGACACATTAAAACTTCGCCGCCCGGTTATTTTGGAAAAATATGCATCCCTGATAGAAGAAATGTATAAAGAATAAATTACTTTTGCAGACAAAAAAAGAAAACTTATGATAACATCAGACCAGCTACATGACGTGTTGGAGCGCGAGACAGCGCTGAGGAGGTATCTTTGACATTGATAGTAAGATTATTCAATTAGAAGAAGAAGAATTACGTACACAAGACCCCGCCTTCTGGGAAGACGCTAAAAGAGCGGAAGCCCAAATGAAGATTGTACGCGAATTAAAAAAGTGGATTGAATTATATAACGAAGTCCATGCCGCTACGGAAGAACTCGAATTAGCCTACGAATATGTAAAAGAAGGCATCACTTCGGAAGAAGAAGTCGATGCAGCCTGGCAAAAAGCATTCTCCGCCGTAGAGAACCTGGAGTTTCGTAACATGCTCCGCCAGGAAGCCGACCAGATGGGCTGTATCCTGAAAATTAATTCAGGCGCCGGCGGAACGGAAAGCCAGGATTGGGCCTCTATGCTAATGCGTATGTATATGCGCTGGGCGGAAGCCAATAACTACAAAATCACCATAAATAACTTACAAGAAGGTGATGAAGCCGGTATAAAGTCTGTAACAATGCAAATTGAAGGAGATTATTCCTATGGCTATCTGAAAGGAGAGAACGGGGTGCACCGCTTAGTACGCGTATCCCCTTATAATGCGCAGGGTAAGCGAATGACTTCTTTTGCATCCGTGTTTGTTACGCCATTAGTTGACGATTCGATTGAAATAGAAATAAATCCGTCAGACTATACGTGGGATACGTTCCGTTCGGGAGGCGCCGGCGGGCAAAACGTAAACAAGGTAGAAACCGGCGTCCGCCTGCGTTACAACTATAAAGACCCGGATACCGGCGAAACGCGTGAAATACTGATTGAGAATACAGAAAGCCGTTCCCAATTGGGAAACCGTGAAAATGCCATGCGCCTCTTACGCTCCATGCTATATGATATTGCTTTACAGAAACGAATGGCCGAACAACAAAAGGTAGAAGCCGGCAAGAAAAAAATAGAATGGGGTTCCCAAATACGAAGCTATGTATTCGACGACCGCCGCGTAAAAGACCATCGCACCAACTATCAAACCTCCGATGTAAACGGCGTAATGGATGGAAAAATAGATGGTTTCATCAAAGCATACCTGATGGAATTTGCCGCCGAAGAAGCAAAAGAGAAATAAGTTTTTTAGAAAAAACATTTGCAAGAACCGATAATTAGTCGTAATATTGCACCCGGTTTCAGAAAAATACCTGAATCGGTCCCATAGCTCAGTTGGTTAGAGCACCTGACTCATAATCAGGGAGTCCTTGGTTCAAGCCCAAGTGGGACCACGTTGATATACAGCCGCTTACGAGCAATCATAAGCGGCTGTCCTGTTTTTGTTGCACACGTTTTGCACGCGCTTTTGGAACGACATACAACCCTACACACCGGTAGAATATCCCTGTTTTGCTTGTTATTTTGGGCATCCTCCGAGATGGAGTATTTTCCTGTTCCCGCAAGCCCCTTATCGGTGTGATTTTCTCCCCCCCTCCCCAAAATACAAAGTGGAGCAAGTTGGCTCATTTTTGTATTATTATTAATACAGTTTTTATATATACAAAAAAGTAAGGTTCCGGTCATCCACATGGGCAGGAGTAATACAAAAATTGAGCAGTTCGCCTTTATCATTGACTGCCAGATGGAGCTTGAAACCATAGAACCAGCCCATTGTGCTTTTACCAACGGT